>VFLF01000870.1 GCA_009885185.1 Nitrosomonadales bacterium
CAAAATAAACAACGACGGCAGCACGAACAATACGCCGGCGATGATGCCGCCCCACGTGCGATGCATCAGCCAGCCGATGTAGACCGCGAGTTGCTGCGCCTCCGGCCCCGGCAACACCATGCAGTAATTGAGCGCATGCAAAAAGCGCTGCTCGGAAATCCAGCGCTTACGCTCGACCAGATCGTGATGCATGATCGCAATCTGTCCAGCCGGACCGCCGAAGCTGATGAAGCCGAGCTTGAGCCAATACCAGAAGGCTTCGGTCAGCGAGACGGGCGGTGGCGCAACGCTATGAGAAGGTTCAGACATGGCGGCGTGGCCTGCGTTTGTGAATGTCGGATGCGCGCAGTGTAACAGAACCACTGGTGCAGCGGCATGGCAAAATTATAAAATAGTCAATAAAAACAAATAGTTAAGTATTATTTGCGTATCGCCGGGCCGGGTGTCAACGTGCCGCCGGCGTGCTCGCATATAATCCGCCCTTCCTGAAATTCCGCAATACACAAACAACGAGGCAAGGTATGTCCACAACGTTTGACAAGGAACTCGATGCGCGCGGCATGAATTGTCCGCTGCCGATATTGCGCACCAAAAAATCCTTGAGCGACCTGACCTCAGGGCAAGTGCTCAAGATCATGGCCACCGACCCCGGTTCCACCAAGGATTTTCAGGCATTCGCCAAGCAGACCGGTAACACGCTGTTGTCGATGGACGAAGCCGACAAGGTGTTCACTTTTTTCATGCAAAAAAAATAGGCTGACCGCGCTTGCGCCGCGATTACCGCATTTTGGTGCTCGGCGGCTATGGCCATTTTGGCGGTCGCATAGGCAGGGCGCTGGCGGATGAGGCCACTCTGATTGTCGCCGGGCGTGATGCAGCCAAGGCCCAAGCTGCGGCGCGCGCGCTGGGGTCGCTGCACGAAGGCGCGGCACTCGATTACACTGCAGGCGATCTGGCCGCGCGCATCCGCGCGCTGAGCGCGGATGCGGTGATACACACCTGCGGGCCGTTTCAGGGGCAGAGTTACCATGTTGCGCGCGCGTGCATCGAGGCCGGTGCGCACTATGTCGATCTGGCCGATGGCCGCGCGTTTGTCGCAGGCATCGTCGAATTGGATGCAGATGCGCGCGGGCGCGGCGTGCTGGTGGCGAGTGGCGCCAGCACCTTGCCGGCACTGTCCTCGGCGGTCATCGACGAACACCGGGAACATTTCTCGCGGCTCGACACCATCGACATCAGCATCGCGCCGGGCCAGCAAACGCAGCGTGGCGTCGCCACGCTGGAGGCCGTGCTGTCGTACTGCGGCAAACCGTTCGAGGTGTGGGAGCAAGGCCGCTGGCAGCGGGTGTACGGCTGGCAGGACCTGCATCGCTTTCGCTATCCCGATTTCGGCGCGCGTTGGCTGGCGCGCTGCGACGTGCCCGATCTGCAATTGTTTCCGCAACACTATGCCTGCGTGCAACGGGTGCGCTTCGACGCCGGGTTGGAACTCACGCTGGGGCAAGGGGCGTTCTGGCTGCTCGCGGGCCTGGTGCGCTCGGGCTTCATCAATGACGCGAGCCGCTGCGCGCGATTCCTGCAACGCTGGGGGCGGTACTTTGACTGGATGGGCGGGGACACCGGCGGCATGCACGTGGGCCTTGCGGGCGCGGATGGCGAAGGGCGCCCCGCGCGCATCGACTGGCATCTGCTGGCGCGTCGCGGTCATGGGCCGGAGATTCCCTGCCTGCCGGCGATCGTGCTGGCGCGCAAGCTCGCGGCGGGCGCGCTTACCGCGCGCGGCGCGATGCCGTGCATGGGCTTGATGACGCTGGCGGATTTTAGCGACGCGGTGAACCGCGCGCGGTTCGATATTTCGTGGCGTACGTTTTTTTCGTGAAGCGCGGCGCGCCGCTGTTCCAGCACACGTGGCGGATCGCTACGCCGGGTTGCCGGTCAACTGGCGGATAGAGCCGATCACGCGCTTCAAGCCGCGCCAGATTTTCGGCAGCAGCCAGATCGCCAGCACAAAAAATATCAGCAGAAATACCAGCATCAGCAGCGGGAATACCAGCGCTGTCCATATCGCGCCGATGGCTAACGCGTCTTCGCTGATCGACGCCGTCCAGTTGCTCAGGGGTTCGGGCGAGGTGTTGATCAGCGCGCGCATACTGGCTTTGGTGATATGACTGCCGGCGGCCACCGCGCCGCCGAGTATGCCTGCGGCGATGCCCAAGCCGGGATCGCCGCCCGCGACAGCCGCAGCGGCCAGCAGCGCGCCCGCGGGTATGCGAATGAAGGTGTGCGCGGCGTCCCACACCGAATCAAAGCCGGGAATCTTGTCGGCGAGAAACTCCACCACGAACATGAAGCCCGACGCACCCATCACCCATGGATTGGCAAGCGTCTGCAAATCGGCGGGCAGCGTGTAGATGCCGAAAAATTGCAGCACGCCCAGAAAAAACACCACGGCGTAGAGGCGTACGCCGCTGGCCCAGCCGAGTCCGGCGGCAGTGGCTAACGAGGCTAAGGCTTCCATGGCGATCTCCTTGAATTCATCAACGCCTAACGTATGCAGTCTAACGCGGTGTACGCAGGCGTGCTATCGCGCTGCAAAAACGACCATCGGGATAAAAACGAGACAACACAAATATTGTTTAAAAACAAATACTTGCGTATTATTGTCGATCTATCACACCGGCGTGCAGGTAAAGCGGGCGGATGTATTCGCGCAACAGTGGCATGCGATACAGCAGCCACGCCGCGCCGATGGCGCAGATCACCCCGAATATCGCCAGTGCGTACGGCGCGCCGATGCGCTCGGCCAGCGCGCCGGCGGCCAAGCACCCCAGCGGATGCACGCCCATGAAGGCGATGATGTAATAGCTGGTGACGCGCCCGCGTTTTTCGGCGTCGCACACGGTCTGGATAATGGTGTTGATGGTCATTGCGGTGGCAATCACGCCGAAGCCCACCACCACCATGCACGCGAGCGACAGCGCCAGGTGATGCGAAAACGTGAACACCGTGAGCGCAACCCCGGCGATGCCGGGGCCGATAGCCGCCCAGCGCATCAGCCCGCGGATTTGCGGGCGCGCGGCGAGATACACCATGCCGATGATGCCGCCAAAGCCCGCCGCGCCGACCAGAAACCCAAGCATCGCCGCGCCGCCGGCGAATGTTTCGGCGGCGAAGATCGGCATCAATGCCTGATACGGCGTGATGCAAAAACTCATCAGCGCCAGCATCGGCAACAGATAGCGCAGTGGCTTCAAGCTCCACGTGTAGCGCGCGCCGTCGGCGATGCTGGCCCAGACGTTTTCCGTTTGTGCCGAGCGGATCAGCGGCGCGGCGCCGATCATCAGCAGGCTGCCGATCAGCCACAGTTTGGTGGCCGCGTTCACCACGAAACAAAACGCTTCGCTGAAGTACGCCAGCAGCAGGCCGGCGATGGTGGGGCCGATCATGCGCCCGGCGTTTTGCATGCCGCCGCTGAACGCAATGGCGCTGGGCAGATCGGTTTTAGTAGTGACCAGTTCCGGTGTGTATGACGAGCGCACCGGTGTTTCAAGCGCCTGCACGATGCCAAGCAGCATGGCGAGTGTGATCACCATCCACACGTTGATTTTCGCGTCGCCCCACACCGCGCCCGCGAGAATCAGTGTGAGGATGATCGACAGAATCTGCGTGACGATCAGCGTTTTGCAGCGGTCGAAACGATCGGCCCAGATGCCGCCGAAGGGCGCGAGAAAAAAGATCGCGATTTGCCCGGCAAAGCCGGTGATGCCCAGCAGCAACGCGGAACCGCTCAAGCGATAGACCAGCCAACTGATGGCGATTTGCTGCACCCAGGTGCCGATCAGCGACACCGATTGGCCGGTGAAATACAGCCGGTAGTTCGGGTGGCGAAAAGCGCGCAGGGCGTGATGCACAGGCGACTTACTTTAATGTGTTTAAAAACAAATACTTACGTGTTATTCGTATGGGCACCCAGTTTGGCGAGTTGCGCGCCGATATCGG
>VFLF01000383.1 GCA_009885185.1 Nitrosomonadales bacterium
CAGGCCGCCGTATTTAAACAAGCCCACCCGGCCTTCGAGCTTTTGCTTTAAGCGTTGCGGCAGTTCATCGTAGGCTGCGTAGCCGCTGGAGAAAAACGTGTCACCACCCCAGCTCGGAATCGCGATGGCGTAGAGCTGCGTCGCCTTGAACGGCACTTCTTCATACGAGCCATCCGTATGAAACCCCTCGGCGCCACGCCGGTAAATATCTTTGTCGAGACTGCCGTCGGCACGAAATTTATTGACGCCCAGCAAGGTGATTTCCGGGCACTCCGGGTGGCGCGTGCTCTTCGCCGGATGCGGGCTCACCACGCCGAAGCGGCGGCTGTAGCGCAGATAATCCTGCAACGACAACGACTGATCGCGCACGCAGATCACGTTGCAATCGAGCCACGCCTGATAAATTCCGCCGAAGGTGGCCTCGTCCATGGTCTTCAAATCGACGCCGGTAATCTCGGCGCCGATGGTGCTCATGCGGCAAATTTCCATTATGACGACTCCCGTTCGATGAAATCCAGCGCTGCCTGAGCGCAGCGATCGGGATCGGTGGCCGCGACGTGAAATGAATCACCGGGCAGCACAACCAGTGTTGAGTTGGGTATTTTCTTCTGCCACGCACGGGTTTGCGCCACCGACCCCAGCGAACTGCCCTCGGTGGTGATCACCAGCGTCGGGCACTGGATGCGCGGCAGCACCGGCGTGATATCCGTGGTCAGGATTCTCTGCACATAGCCGATCTGCGTGGACACCGCCGTTTGCGACATCATGCGCATCCACCACTCGGTGGCGTCCGGCGGAAAGCCGCTGCCCAGGCGCCCTGCCATGGTTCTGCGCGCCCAGTGTTCAACGCCCTTTGTCTCGAATTCCTCGGTCCAGGCCACCACGCGCGCGCGCAGGTCGCGCACCGGCGGCGGTGTGCCCACCACCGTTAACGTGCGCACCAGTTGCGGAAACCGCGCGGCAAAACAACGCGCAATGGTGCCGCCGAGTTTGGCGCCGATCAGATGCACGCGCGCGATGCCCAGCGCCTTCATCAGGGCCACGTAATCGTCGATCAAACCGTCGAGCGTCCACGGATAATCGCGCGACATCGGCGTTGACGCGCCAAATCCGCGCATATCGGGACGCACCACGCGAAAGCGCCGCGCGAGGTGCGGCACCCAGCCGTACCACGCCACGGCGCTCTCGGTGTTGCCGTGAAGCATCAAAATGGTTTCGGGTTCTCGCCACGGATCGGTGTAATTATCGATGACGTAGTGCATGTCCAGATCGGGCGGAATTTTCAGGAGGGGCATGAAGGTAAGTCTGACATAACAATGATTGAAAAAATAACCGCGGCTCAGTCGGCGCGGATCCCCGCCTGTTTGACCACTTTAGCCCACTTGGCGATTTCGTCCTTGATGTAAGCGCCAAATTCGTTGCGGCTATTGCCCACGATCTCGAAACCCTGCGCCAGCAAGCGTTCGCGCACGTCGGGCAGTTGCAGCGTGGCAACCATATCACCGCGCAATTTTTCGAGCAGCCACGCGGGTGTTTTCGCCGGCGCCAGCACGCCATACCACTGCATTGACTCAAAGCCGGGCACGCCGGCCTCGGCCACGGTAGGAAACTCCGGCGCCAGTACCGAACGCTTGGCGCCGGTGACCGCGAGCACGCGCAGTTTTCCGCCGCGCACGGCGGGCATCGTCGCCGGCAGACTGCCAAAGTAGATATTCACCTGCCCGCCCACCAGATCAATCAGCGCCGGCCCCGCACCCTTGTACGGCACGTGTGTCATGCCGGCGCCCGTCATCAGCTTGAACAATTCGGCCGACAGATGCGGTGACGTGCCGTTGCCCGCCGAGGCATACGAATATTGCGCGGGTTTCGCCTTGAGCAGATCGATCAACTCTCTCACCGACGCCGCCGGCACCGAGGGATGCAATACCAGAATGTTCTGCGCCACGGCGAGCAAGGTGACCGGCGCGAGGTCGGTCACCGGATCGTACGGCAGTTTGCGCAGACTGACGGCAATGGTGATGGAGGCGATCAGGCCCATCACGATAGTGTGTCCATCGGGCGCTGCTTTCGCCGTAACGTCCACCGCGACAGTGCCGCTCGCGCCGCCGCGATTGTCGATGACGACCGTTTGCCCCCAGCGCTCCGTCAACTTCTGCCCAAGCGTGCGCCCCAGCATATCCGCCCCGCCGCCCGGCGGCACCGGAATCAAAAAGCGCACCGGCTTAACCGGATACACCCGCGAATCCTGCGCGCGGGCGGGTACGCACAGGCACGCCACCACCGCGACCACTGCCGGCAAAAGTAGATTCATGTCGATCAGGGTATCAAAAGTATTTTGCCGAACCGCGCGCGGTCTTCCAGCCGGCGATGCGCCGCCGCCGCTTGTGACAAGGGAAACACTTCGCCCATGTGCAACGAGAGTTCGCCGTTACCGTACCATGAAAAAATTTCCTCGCTGCGCCGGTTCAGTTCTTCCGGCGAGGCGATGTGATGCGCGAGATGCGGGCGGGTAAAAAACAGCGACCCGGCATCGGCGAGTTGCGCCGGGCTGATGGTCTGAACCTCGCCGCTGGATTGCCCGTACAGCACCAGCGTGCCGCGCGGCTTCAGGCAGAGCACACTGGCTTGCAGGGTGTCGATACCCACGGAATCGTAGACCACGTCCACGCCCTCGCCCGCCGTCAATCGCCGCACGGCGTCGACCACATCGGTGTCACCGTAACGTATCACCTCATTTACACCTAATGATTTGATTTTTAAGGACTTTTCCTCGCTCGACACGGTGGCGTACACCGTCGCGCCGGCGCGCCGGGCCAACTGCACCAGCAGGCTGCCCACGCCGCCCGCCGCCGCGTGTATCAGCACGCGATGGCCCTTGTGTAATGGGAACGTACTGGTGGAAAGATAGTGCGCGGTCAGGCCGTGATCGAATATCGCCGCGGCGTCTTCAAACGACAGCGTCGCCGGCAGGCGCACCAAGCGCCGTGCCGCCACCACCTGGTACTCGGCATATGCGCCCAGCGTATCCGGCACGTAGTAGACCACCCGGTCATCTTTGGCCCAGTCGCTTACGCCGGCGCCCGCGGCATCCACCACGCCCGCCGCCTCAATGCCGGGCGTCAGCGGCAGCGCGCGTTGGTACGTGCCCGCGCGTATGAAGGCATCACGCCGGTTAACACCGATGGCCTTGATGCGCACGCGCACCTCGTCATGGCCGGGCGCCGGCATTGGCAGTTCGGAAACCTCCAGAACTTCGGGGCCTCCGTGGTTACGTACGACGATAGCCTTCAACGGGAATCAACTTCCAAAAAAAACTGGCGGCAAGACAGGCACACGCACACGCTAACGCTGAATCCGACGCCGGTGACAACGCAGTTCAGATCGTGATCGTTTCTGTTGTGCAATTTGAATATACTGTCGCCTCATGCCACTGTAAAGCCGCAACGCCAATCGTAAAAATGAAATCACCAGCACCGCCATTGCTGCTCGCCGCCACACTGTGCGCGACAACCGCCGCACATGCGCAAACAGATTCTGCTGCTCACTATCCCAGCCGCCCCGTCAGAGTAGTGGTCGCCGTCGCGCCCGGCGGCGGTATCGACACCGCCGCGCGCATTCTGGTGGACAACGTGCGCCAGCGTCTGGGACAGCCGTTCGTGATCGACAATCGCGGCGGCGCCGCCGGCAATGTCGGCGCGGGGCTGGTGTTCAACGCCAACCCGGATGGGCACACGATACTGGCGTCGTCGCTGTCGCCGATCACCATTGCCGGCCTGCTTGCGCGGAATCTGAATTTCGATCCGGCCGCGTTTGAACCGATCGTGGTGATGTCGCGCATCCCCAATGTGCTGGTGACCCGGCAAAATCTGCCGGTCAATTCGGTCAAAGAACTACTGGCCTATATTCACGCCAACACCGGCAAGGTGAATTACGCATCGCCGGGCGCGGGCACCGCCGCTTACCTGAGCGCGGCACTGTTCATGCAGATTACCAAAACGACGCTCACCCACATTCCCTACAAAGGCACGGTCCCGTCGCTGGTCGACTTAATGGGCGGGCACGTCGATATCACCTTCGCGCAGGTCGCCGCCATCCACCCGCTCTACAAGGACGGCAGACTCAAAGTGCTAGCAACGGCCACCGGCGAACGCATCGAGTTCATGCCCGATATTCCAACGTTGGCCGAAGTGGGCGTGCGCGGCGCGGAATCCGATACCTGGAACGCCATCAGCGTGCCGCCCAGAACACCAGCGCCTATTATCGGCAAGCTGAACACCGCCTTTAACGACGCGCTGAACGCGGCGGAAGTGAAAGCACGCTACCGCACGCTCTACATGACTGCCGGCATCGGCGATCTCGCGGCCACGCGTAAATTTGTGAAGGACGAAACGGCGCGCTGGGCCAATGTGATCCGCACGGCGGGACTGAAACCAGAATAGTCATAGGCGTACCTGATGAAACTCGCATTTTTTATACCAACCGGCGTTGCTTCATGCCTGCTGACAGCAGCAACCATGACGTGTGTGATCGCACAGGAATTTCCCACACGCCCCATTCGCCTGGTCGCGCCGTTTTCCGCCGGCGGCGGCGCGGACTCCGTGGCGCGTCTGGTGGCGGAAAAACTCTCCGATGCCCTCGGCAAACAGGTTGTCGTTGATAACCGGCCCGGCGCCTCCAACATCATCGGCACCGACATCGTGGCGAAGGCCCCGCCCGACGGCCATACCCTTCTGCTCGCCATCAACAACCACGCCATCAACGCAGGCTTGTTTCAGAAGTTGCCGTACGATCCGCAAAATGATTTCACCGCCATCACGCTGATCGGTCTGAACCCGTTCATGCTGGTGGTACATCCTTCGTTGCCGGTGAAATCGGTGCAGGAATTGATTAACCACGCGCGCGCCAAACCCGGCGCGCTGAACTATGCGTCGGCGGGCAACGGCACGGCGGCGCACTTCGCCGCCGAGTTGTTCAAGCTGCGGGCGAAGATGGATATGACGCATATCCCCTACAAGGGCGTGTCGCAGGCGGTGATTGATCTGGTGGCCGGGTCGGTGCATGTGATGCTGCCCAGCCCCGGCTCCGCCATCGCGCAGGTCAAGGCAGGCCGCCTGCGCGTGCTGGCCGTCACCACCAGCCGCCGCACCCGCGCCATGCCCGACGTGCCCACGCTGCACGAGAGCGGCGTGCCGGGCTACGAATTCAGCAACTGGTGGGGTCTGCTCGCGCCGCGCGGCACGCCTTCGCACGCCGTGGCGCGCATCAACAAAGAAGTGGTGCAACTGTTGCAGGCAAAGGATGTGCAGACACGGCTGGGCGGCGAAAACGGCGAGCCGGTCGGCAGCACGCCGGAGTATTTTCGCGATTATCTGAAAACCGAAATCGAAAAATACTCGCGGCTAGTCAAAGAAATCGGCTTAAAGCCGGATTGACGCAGGCCACATCGCAATAAAATTAACGCTGCGCGCGCACCCCACCCATCACAGGGAGACAATCATGAAGGTAGCCGTTTCAACCCTCTGTTGCGCCTTAAGTGCCTTGACCGCATTGCTGGTCAGCGCCCCGACCGCCGTGCTGGCGCAAGAAGCCGCCACGGCTTCCCAGATTCGGCTGGTGCTGGGTTTTCCGCCGGGCGCAACCACCGATCTGGTGGCCCGTTTGCTGGCGCAAAGGCTCTCGGTGCAAATGAACACGTCCGTTATCGCTGACAACAAGCCCGGCGCCGATGCCAATATCGCCGCCGAGTTTGTCGCCAAGGCAAAACCCGACGGACAGACCTTGCTGTTCAACACGCCGAGCGTTGTGTTGAGCAAAGCCTACGGCCACAAACTCAGCTACGACGCGCTTAGGGATTTTGCGCCGGTGGCGCTGGTGGCTTCGTCGCCCTATGTGCTGGTGGCGCATCCCGCCGTCCCCGCCAACACCGTGACGGAGTTTGTAGCGCACCTCAAGGCAAACCCGGACAAGCTGGCCTACGGATCGGCCGGCAGCCTGAGTTACCTGGCGCCCCTGTTGTTTTTGCAGGCCAACGGTGTGAGCGCATTGCACGTGCCCTACAAAGGCGCGGGCCCGGTGCTGGTGGATCTGGTCGGCGGGCGCGTGCAATTCACCATGACGGGCCAGACAACTGTCATGGCCATGGTCAAGGACAAGCGACTCAAGGCCCTGGCATTTGCCGCGCTGAAACGCTCGCCGCTATTGCCCGACGTGCCGACGTTGCACGAGTCGATCATGCCGGGCTTCGAAA
>VFLF01000766.1 GCA_009885185.1 Nitrosomonadales bacterium
GCGCGCAGCGGCAAGCCGCTGGCGCTGGCCTCGGCAAAGCTGCGCGCGCCCATCATCAACCCGCCCGCGATCTGGGCGGCTGCGGCCAATTACCGCGCGCATCAAGCGGAAATGAAAGTGCGCGTGGGTGCCTATGACCGCACGCAATTAAGCGCCGACGATTTGATGGCCGAAGTGTTTTTAAAGCCCGCGTCGTCGATTGTCGGGCCGGGCGGCACGGTGATCCTGCCCAAGATTTCGAAGCACGTGGATTTTGAATGCGAGCTGTGCGCGGTGATCGGCAAAACCGCGCGCAACGTCTCCGCCGAACAAGCGCTCGATTACGTATTCGGCTACACCATCTGCTGGGACATCAGCATCCGCGATCCGTGGGGCGTGGGTGGCCGCCACAACACGCGCAACATCCGCAAGGGCTTCGACACCTTCTGCGGCGTCGGCCCGTGGATCGTCAGCAAAGACGAAATCCGCGATCCTCAGGATGTCCACATCACCGTCGAGCAAAACGGCAAAACCGTGATGCAGGCCCACACCGCCGACATGATTAACGGGTTGCGCGATCTGATCCGCTTTTTGTCGAGTGTCACCACGCTGCAACCCGGCACGC
The DNA here is from genome assembly GCA_009885185.1 of Nitrosomonadales bacterium. The sequence goes on from VFLF01000766.1 coordinate 605, forward strand.
TTATCACCACCGGTACGCCGGCGGGTGTGTCGAAACTCGCGCCAGGCGATCATCTGAAAGGCACGATCGACGGTATCGGCACGATGGAGCTGGATGTGGCTGCGGAGGCGTAATTCCGATCAGGCCGCGCAGCGAATTCACCGCGTCGAGTGTTTGTTTTGTTTTCAGCGCTCAATAATCCGCCGCAACCCCCACGTCCTTGGCAAGCTTCGCCCAGCGCGCATGTTCGGCGCGCAGGAACTCACCGAATTGCGCCGGCGTGCCTGCGCCTTCGGAGATCAGTCCTAACTCGGTCAGGCGCTTTGCGACATCCGGTTCTTTGAGCGCGCTATCGAGGTCTTTGTTGACGCGCTGAATGATCGGTGCGGGTGTGTTTCGCGGCGCGACGATGGCGTGCCAGCCGACATACTGAAAGCCGGGAAAGGTTTCGTTCAGCGCGGGAATGTCGCCCAATCCCGGAATGCGCTTGGCGGTGGTGACCGCGATGGGCCGCAGTGTTTTGAGATGCGCCGCTAGCGCGGCGGATGATTGCACGACGAGATGGGTGCGGCCTGCGATGGTGTCGAGGATGCCGGGGCTGACACCGGCGTAGGGTACGTTCACCATGTTGACCCCTGCGGTTCTGGCGAACATATCGGCCATCAGGCCCGAAAACGTGCGGCTGCCCTCGGTGGCCATTGAGAGTTTGCCGGGGTTGGCTCTGGCGTGCGCGATCAGCTCATTGAGATTTTTCGCGGGCACATCGGGATTGAGCGCGATGACGAACGGGCTGTGCGCGATCATGCCGACCGGCGCGAAATCCCTTTGGGGGTCGTACGGCAGCGACTTGAAGGTATAGGCGTTAATGACCAGCGCCGCGGTGGTGGCGTAGTAATAGGTATAGCCGTCCGCCGCCGCGGTGGCTGCGCGTTGTGCGCCGATGACGTTTTGGCCGCCGGGTTTGTTTTCAATCACGATCGACTGGCTCCACAGCTTGGCCAGCCGCTCGCCCAGCAGCCGCGCTACGATATCGGGACTGGATGCCGGGGCTTGGGATAACACCAGCCGCACGGGTTTGGTGGGCCATGCTTGCGCCCAGACCGGCGCCGCGGCGGTGAATAACAATGCCGGCAGCAGTTGCCACGCTTGCCGTTTGACCAAAAAAAGTATTTTCACGGCGGATGTCCTTGTTGAAGATTGAGGGGAGCCATGCGGGTGCAGATTTCTTCGAGTAACGCTTCCAGCCGTTGCGCGCCGGCGGCGACGCCATAGACGTAATGATCGGGGCGCACCAGCGCGGCTTGACACTGGTGCTGCTCGAACCAGCGCGTCGTCACACCGTCGCATTCTTCGACGGTGATCGCATCCGTCGCTGCGCGCGCGCTCGTTACGGCCCCAAAGCGGATCACGGTCGCGCCGAGTTGGGCGATGAGATCACCCCTGCGCAGCGTGTTCAGCAGAAACGCGTCGCGAATCGCGATGCGAAACCCGCTGCCGGTGATCGTATCGAGCAGAGTCGCGGCATTGCCATCGCGCACGCGCGGTTGCGGGAACATCGTGCCGTTCGCGGGATGGGCATCGGATGCAATCAGGCCGCCCGTGAGTGGCGGAAGCAGATGCTGCCGTGGCATGGTTTGCACCGTGCCGCCAGCCTCGGCGAGGAGGCGCTGGTCGCGCGCGCGGGCGGCTGCCGGATCGCGCTCGCAGATTAATTGCCCGATGCCTTGGATGAGCGTGGTGTAACGACGCACGTGCGCGGCGCGCTCGGTGGCATAGGTGTCCAGCAAATGCGCGCCCGCCTTGCCTTGCAATACCAGCCGTAGTTTCCAGGCGAGGTTGGCCGCGTCGCGGATACCCTGGCACATGCCTTGCCCGGTGAACGGGGGCTGCTGGTGGGCGGCATCCCCCGCGATGAACACGCGGCCTTTGCGCCAATCCCGCGCCACCAGCGCGTGAAACCGATAGGCTGCCATGCGCCACAGCGTGGCGTCGCGCGGCGTGATCCAGCGGGAGAGCAAACACCACACCTGCGCTTCGCTTGCCATTACGTTCGGGTCTTCGCCCGGCAGCAGCATGATCTCCCAGCGCCGGTGATTGCCCGGCCCGACCAGGTAAGTCGTGGGCCGCGCGGGTTCGCAGTACTGGATGCTCACTTGCGGCAGCATCGCCGCGCCTTCGTCAGTGACGCGCACGTCCACCACCAGCCATGGCTGGTCGAAGCCTAGGTCATCGGTGGGTATGCCGGTGAGGGTGCGCACCGTGCTTGATGCGCCGTCGCAGCCGATGACGTAGCGCGCGCTGACCGCGCGGGCGGCGCCCGCTTGATTGCGCAGCGTGAGCGCGGCCGCATCGGACGATTGCGCGAGTGCCACGAGTTCGGCGCCGAGCGCTACTTCCACGCCAGGGAATTTCGCGGCGCGCTCACGCAGCACCGCTTCAACCGCGGGCTGGTTGAACACCAGATTGGGCGCCCATCCCAGCGGGTAGGGCGGCGGCAGGCTCCCCAGCCGCTTAATGAGTTGGCCGTCCACGCCGTAGTACTCCGAGGGCGTGAAGGGCGCGGTGTGCGGCATCACTGCCTCGGCGATGCCCAGTCCCTGAAAGACGCGCATGATTTCGTGATCGAGCGCGAAGGCGCGCGGCTTGTCGTATACGTCATGCGAGCGGTCGATGACTAGCGTGCGTAAGCCGAGTTTGCCCAGCAACGCCGTGCAGGTGGCGCCCGCTGGGCCAAAGCCCACGACGGCCACGTCGAAGTCTGGTTTCATTGTGTTAGGCACTCGTAGATACGATATTATAATTTTTTCGGCAGTCAATTCGCCAGCGCGCGGCAAACCATCGACAACAAGGCGGAACATGACAAACCCGACAACTATTCGTTTGCTGAGCGCGGGTTCCGTCGAGCCCGGACTCGTTGCGACCGTGAGCGCCTATAACGCGCAGGGCGGGGCGCAGGCAGGGATTACCTGGTCCACCACGCCAGTGATACGCAGACGCATCGCGGGCGGAGAGGTTTACGATATCGTGATTGCGCCCGATGCGGCGATGGATGATTTCACGCGGCTGCAGAAGGTGGCGGGCGACAGCCGCGTGCCGGTTGGCCGCGTGGGGGTGGGCGTGTTCGCGCGGGATGATGTGGCGGAGCCTGATATTTCGAGCGTGGATGCGTTGGCGCGCGTCGTGCTGGACGCCGAATCGGTGGTGTTTAATCGGGCGTCCAGCGGTCTTTACGTGGAATCGTTGCTGAAGACTTTGGGACTGTATGAGCAGATTCGGGGAAAAACCAAACGCTTCGATAACGGCCCGGCGATGATGGATCGCCTGATGCATGGCAAAGGGCGGGAGATCGCGTTCGGCGCCATCATCGAAATTCTCATGTTTCGTGATCAAGGACTCAAGCTGGCCGGTCCGCTGCCGCCGGAAGTACAGCACTGGACGGATTACGCCGCGGCGCCGATGGTTGCGGCATCGAATGCGGCGGGCGCGCGTTCGTTTCTTGATTATCTCGCGTCGGCGCCGGCGAAAGCCCTGTTCGCCGCGCATGGCATTGCGTAAATTAAAGCTGCGGGCTTGCGGCGGCGGATCATCGACAGGAACCCGATACACGGGTGACAATCCGTTGCACGCTGGATATTTTGAAAAGAGAGCACCGCCATGAGCATCACCATTTATCCCTACTCCGAAAACTTTGCCGCGGAAATCGGCGACGTGGATTTGTCCGCGCTGGTTTCCGATGCGGATTTCGATGCCATCCGGCAGGCGTTCTGGAAATACGCCGTGCTGGTGTTTCCGGGGCAACATCTCACGCCTGAGCAGCATCTGGCATTCTCCGCGCGCTTCGGGCCGGTGGAAAAAGAGCGCACGCTGGACCCGAAGGCCACGCCCACGCGCTACAGCGGCGCGTTCGCGGATATTTCCAATCTCGATGCGCAAGGCAACATCTGGGGCGAAACCAGCCGCCAGCGCATGTACAAGGCGGGAAACAAGTTGTGGCACACCGACAGTTCGTTCAAGTACCTCCCCAGTCTGTGTTCGCTGCTGTACTCGCGCACCATCGCGCCGATTGGCGGACACACGCAGTTTGCCGATCAGCGCGCGGCCTACGATGCGCTGCCCGGCGACATGAAGCAAAAGCTCCACGGCGTGGTGGCCGAGCATTGCATCGCGCACTCGCGGCTGCGCAGCGGCTTCACCGAATTCAATGAAGACGAGAAACGTCGCTTGCCGCCGGTGCCGCAGGTGCTGGTGCGCACGCTCCCGCAGAATGGCCGAAAGTCGCTCTATGTTGCCTCTCACGCCGGTCGTATATTCGGCAAGCCGGATGCGGAAGGGCGGGCGCTGATCGACAGTTTGATTGCGCACGTCGTGCAGCCGCAGTTTTTGTATACGCATCGCTGGCGCTCAAACGAACTCATCATGTGGGACAACCGTTGCACCATGCATCGCGGCATGGACTACGATGACTTAAGATGGGTGCGCGACATGCAGCGCGTGACCATCAGTGACGTGGCGAATTCTTGCGAGCAGGAAGGCGTGTCGGTGGCGGCTTGAAGGCGCCGACCGTAACGGCGAGGTGGTGATATGGTTATAACTATCTGTTATTAAATGGATAATTATTGGTTTCGGATATTCGCCACCTTCGCCACATTCGCCCACTTCGCCATCTCAACGGGCAGAAATTTTCGCACTTCGTCCGGCGTGCGAAATTCCGCATCGACGCCTTCGCCTTCAAAGCGCTTGAGCGTTTCGGGCAACTTCAGGTAACGCGCGATTTCGTTATTGAGCTTGGTGATGATGCCCGCGCTGGTACCGGCGGGCGCGCCCACCGCCCACCAGTTGTATGCCTCATAGCCTGGAATACCGGCTTCGGCGATGGTGGGAAGATCGGGTGTGGCCAATGCGCGCTTTGCGCCGGACGTGCCCAGCGCCCTGATTTTGCCGCCCTTCAAATGCGGTATGGTCTGTATCAGTGCGCCCAGATTGACTTGCGCCTGTCCCGCCATGGTATCGACCAGCGCCGGGAATCCGCCTTTATAAATCACCACGATCAGCTTCATGCCCGACATGTGGTGAAACAATTCGGTGCTGAAGTGTGCGTAGCCGCCGCTGGATGCCATCACCAGTTTGCCCGGGTTCGCCTTGCCGTGCGTCAACAGTTCTTTCACGGAGTTGGCCGGCACCGACGCGTGTACCGACAACACACTGGGGCCAAATCCCAGCGTGCCCGCCCACGCAAACGAATTGACCGGATCGTAAGACAATTTGCGCGTGCCGCCGTTGACGGCGTGTGCCGCCGACGCCACCAGCAAGGTGTAACCATCGGGCGCGGCGCGCGCGACGATCTCGGTGCCGATGATGCCGTCGGCGCCCGGACGATTGTCCAGCACCACCTGACGCCCGAAGCGTTCAGTGAGGTAATGCGCGAGATAGCGTCCCATGATGTCGTTGCTGCCGCCGGGCGCGAACGGCACTATCATGCGTAGCGGGCGCGCGGGATAGGCGGGCGCGGGGTCGGCGCCAGTGGTACCTTGTGCC
>VFLF01000745.1 GCA_009885185.1 Nitrosomonadales bacterium
AAAGCGGGAATCCATAACACTGTGCCATAGGGCACGACGCATGGATTCCCGCTTTCGCGGGAATGACGGCTTGGGGTTTGATGCGCCCACGCAAAAGTCGGACGAGCCGTGATTGATCTTTGGCACATACATTACACCGTTCGGGCCGCTTCATCGAATCAGATGCCATGCAACTTCCCCGGCGGCACCGCCAGCAGTGCCTCGTAAATCTTGCGGTCGATCACGATGCCTTCGCGCAAGTGCCGCTCGCGTTCGCGCACCGAGCGCTCGCCGGGCAAGCGGATTTCATCCACGCCGGGCTGGCGCGGCGCGGCTTTGACCTTGGCGAGCATCTCGCTCATGTGTTTGCGGAATTCATCGCCGGGCAACATGCGCTCGGGGTCTATCGCCATGATGAGATAGCCGTAGGTTTTGTCGTCGCCGAGACCCGATCCCGCCAGTACGCCGAGCGCCTGCATCGCCAACGCCAGCGCAAACCCCTTGTAGCAGTTGTCGCCGCCGAAGGGCAGTATCGTCGCGACCTTCGCCGGGTCGCGCGTGAGCTGCCCGTCTTTATCAAGCGCAACGCCTTCGGGCAACACCGCGCCGCGGCGCTCCTGAAAAATCAGATCGGTGCCCATGAACGCCGAAGAACCCATGTCGATCACAAAAGGCTCGTGCAGCGTGGGAAAGCCAAACGCCACCGGGTTGGTGCCGGTCGCGGCACCCTTGGAGCCGGGTGCGGCCACATGCGCGCGGCTCGCCACGCTGTGTATGCCGACCATGCCCGCGCGCGCCACCATTTCAACATATTGCGCGCTGCGCCCGCTGACCCACGAATTGTTCACGCCCACCACCGCCATGCCCTGCTCGCGCGCCTTGGCAATCGCCGTCTGCGTACAGCGGTACATGGTCACCATGCCGTTGTTGTTGCCGCCGTCGTAGAGCACCGAGTTGGCGGTTTCGCGCAGCGCGCGCATGGCGCGGCGCGGTTCACGCAACTGGCGATGCTCGACCACGTTGAGTATTTTCGGCAGGCCGGAATACTCGTAGCCGCACAACGCGGCATCGACCACGTGGTCGGCGATGATGCGCGCTTCCTCGGCGTCGTAGCCGATTCGCTGCAGCACGTCCAGCGAAAGCGCTTGCGCTTCGCTGACGCTCAAGCGAACGCGGTCAGGCGTGATGTTTTCCACCGAAACTCCGTTGCTGGCCGGCACAGGAATATATCTTAAGTATTTGTTTTTATTGATATTTTATTCAAGCCCCACAGGCGGGGCATGGGATGTTTCGCTCACTTTCGCGCACTTTCGATCACGCCGTTTTTTTCGCTGCCGTGGAACTGACCGCATCGGACATCTTCACCACCGGCGTCACCGGCACCACGCCGTTCATCAATGCGGCGGGAACGGATTGCATGAGCTCATCGACGGTGAACATGCCTTCATCGCTCCACTTGTGCAGGAATCTGAAATCGTCGCCGAAAATTTCAGTATTGATGCGGCCGCGCTCGACGTGGATCACCTGACCGTTGATGTAATCGGCGTGATCCGTCGCAAGATAAGCGACCATCGGCGCGATGTATTCCGGCCCGCGATTTTGCAGCGTGAGCTCGTATTGCTCCTTGGTCAGCAAACCCGCTTCGAACTTGCGGCGGCGGTTTTCTTTCACTTCCGGCGTCAGCGTCATGCGCGTGTCCGCCGACGGGCAGATGGCGTTGGCGGTGATGCCGTTTTTGTAAGTCTCTTTGGCGATCGAGCGTGTGAGCCCGATGATGCCGGCCTTGGCGGCGCTGTAATTGCACTGCCCGACCGAGCCTTTGAACGCATCGGAGGAGAAATTGATAATGCGCCCATGCCCTGCCGTGCGCATGTATTTCACTGCGTGATGGCAGGTGTTCCAGTTGCCTTTCAGATGCACGGCAATCACCGAATCGAAATCGTCTTCCGACATGTTCCAGATCATGCGCTCACGCAGATTGCCCGCCACGTTGACCAGAATATCGATCTTGCCGTAGGCATCGACGCACTGCTTCACCATCAGCCCGGCCTTGAGGTAATCGGCCACCGAATCATAATTGGCCAGCGCCTTGCCGCCGGCCTTGACGATCTCGGCCACCACGTCATCGGCTGGACGTTCCTCGGTTTTTTCACCGCCGCGGCCCACGCCCGGGTCCACCACGATTACGCTCGCGCCTTCTTCCGCGAGCTTCAATGCGATGGCACGACCGATGCCGCGGCCGGCGCCGGTAACGACGGCGGATTTTCCTTTCAGATGCATTTTGTTTCTCCTCTGGTGAATGGGGATGAATGGCGTGTGCAACAAATACAAAACGGGTGGCTGTCAGTATAACGGCAGACTGGACAAGCCGCACAGTACCGGTAGATTAGCGATTCCATCTATTGCAACGGAAGGCTCCACATGAGGACTCTCCTATACGGCGCGTGTGCCACGTTGTTGTATGCACACACCGCGCTGGCGCAAACGCAAACATATCCAATAAAACCGGTGCGCCTGATCGTGCCCTACCCGCCCGCCGGCACCACGGATTTTGTTGCGCGCGAAGTCGGCGTCAAGCTGGGCGAGGCGTTCGGACAGCAGATCGTGATCGACAACCGGCCCGGCGCGGGTACTCTGATCGGCCTGACGCAAGGCGCGCGCGCAGCACCCGACGGTTACACCATCAGCTTCGGCACCTCCGCCGGACTCTCCATCATCCCTGCACTGGGCGCGAAGATGGCGTTTGATGCGCAGCGCGATTTTGTGCCGCTGGGCCTGATGGTGTACGTGCCGTATTTTCTGGTGGTTAATCCGTCGCTGCCGGTGCGCAATGTCAAGGAGCTGATTGATCTCGCCAGGGCGCAGCCGGGCAAGCTCAACTTTGCATCTCCGGGCGTCGGCACACCGAATCATCTGGGCATCGAAATGTTGAACAGCATGGCAGGAGTAAAGTTCGTGCATGTGCCGTATAAAGGCGGCGGCCCCGCCATCACCGATCTGGTCGCCGGGCAGGTGCAGGTGATGTTTTCCGGCACGCCGCAAATGTCGGCCATGGTCAAGGCTGGCCGCCTGCGCGTGATTGCCACCGCAACGCCCAAGCCCAATCGCGTGGCGCCGGAGCAACCCGCCATCGCGGATTTGTTTCCCGGATTCGATTGCAACACCTGGTATGGTTTGCTCGCGCCCGCGGGCACCGCGCCCAACATCGTCGAGCGATTCAACACTGCGTTAAATCGCGTGCTCGCCGACCCCGGCGTGATTCAACGCCTGCTCGATCAGGGCGTTGAAGCCACACCCGGCACGCCGGCGGTGTTTCGCCAGTTGATCGTGGCCGAGACGGAGCGCTGGCGCAAAGTCATCAAGGGCGCGGGGATCACGGCGGATAGCGCGCAGTAGCCGCGGTTTCGCAATCTCGGTTATCCTTCGCGCTTCCCGTTCAACCCTTCCAGAGTCTATCAACATGCCTGCTTATCAAGACACCCAGCTTCACATCAACGGCGTGTGGGGTCCCGCCGCTTCCGGCCGCACCATCCCTGTCGTCAACCCGGCCACACACCAGCAAATCGGCACGGTGGCTTATGCCGAAAAAGCCGACCTCGACCGCGCGCTAGACGCCGCCGACAAGGGCTACAAAGTGTGGCGCAAGATTTCGGCGTTCGAGCGTTGCAAGATCATGCGCAAGGCAGCGGATATTTTCCGTGAGCGCGCCGACAAGATTGCGCCGCTGATGACACTGGAGCAAGGCAAGCCCGTAGGCGAAGCCAAGCTCGAATGCTTGGCGGGTGCGGACATCATCGACTGGTTCGCCGAGGAAGGCCGCCGCGCGTACGGGCGTGTGATCCCGGCGCGCGCCGAGGGGGTGTATCAACTGGTGGTGAAAGAGCCGGTCGGCCCCGTGGCTGCTTTTACGCCTTGGAACTTTCCGATCAATCAGGCGGTGCGCAAGTTGTCGGCGGCGTTGTCCACCGGCTGCTCGATTATTTTGAAAGCGCCAGAAGAAACCCCGGCGTCACCCGCCGAACTGGTGCGCGCGTTTGTCGATGCCGGCGTGCCCGCCGGTGTGATCAATCTGGTCTACGGCAGCCCGTCGGAGATTTCGAGCTACCTGATTCCTCACCCGGTGATCCGCAAAATCACCTTTACCGGCTCCACGCCGGTGGGCAAATTGCTGGCGGGCATGGCCGGCCAGCACATGAAGCGCGCCACCATGGAGCTCGGCGGTCACGCGCCAGTGATTATTTTTGACGACGCCGATATCGACATCGCGGCGAAAACCATGACCTTCATGAAATACCGCAACGCGGGGCAAGTGTGCGTGTCACCCACGCGCTTTCTGGTGCAGGAAGGCGTCTACAAACAGTTCGTGGAAAAATTCGTCGAAGGCGCGAAGGGCATGAAAGTCGGCGACGGCTTCGACAAAGACACCAAAATGGCAACCCTCGCCAACCCGCGCCGCCAGGCCGCGATGATCGCCAACGTGGATGACGCGAAAAAACACGGCGGCAAATTACAGACCGGCGGCTATCCCATCGGCGAAAAAGGCAACTTCTTCGAGCCGACAGTGTTCACCGAGCTTGAGACGAGTGCCGCAGCGATGAACACCGAGCCCTTCGGCCCGCTCGCCATCATCAACCCGTTCAAAACGTTCGATGATGCAGTGACCGAAGCCAACCGTTTGCCGTATGGCTTGGCCGCCTACGCATGGACACGCTCGGCGAAAACCGCCAACAACATCGCCGCGCAAGTCGAAACCGGCATGATGACCATCAACCACCTTGGCTTTGCATTACCCGAGGTACCGTTCGGCGGCGTGAAGGATTCGGGCTACGGCTCGGAGGGCGGTACCGAGGCGCTGGAACCTTACCTGGTGGGCAAGTTTATTACGCAGGCGGGGTTGTAGAAAATTAGAACTCGGGCGCAATAACCGAAGGGCATTGCGCCGCATGCGGTGCATCCGGACTACATTCGGCGCAATGCGCTACGCTTATTGACGCCCTACAAACACCGTCAATCTATCGCCGAATGCACCAGGTTGGCGATCACATCCAGCCGCCGGCTGTGCCACGGATCGGGAATGCGGCTGTTGCTGATGTAGGCGAACGACACGCCTGAATCGGGGTCGGCCCAGCAGTACGAGGTGCCCACGCCGCCGTGCCCGAAAGTGCGCGGCGAGGCGATGGCGCCGAGGCCGCGTATCTTGTCGCTCACGCCGCGCGTGTGTACGCCGAGGCCGCGATGCATAGCCATATGCATGCCGCCGTCGTGCATTTCGCCGGTGTGGTTGCGCGTGACAAACTCCACCAGCCGGCGCGAAAAAATGCGCGTGCCGTTGAGTGTGCCGAAGTTCGCCATCATCTGGTACAGCGCCGCCATGCCGCGTGCGGTGGCATAACCGCCGCTGCTGGGTACGCCGGCGCGGCGATGCGCTGCCGTGTTTTCGTCCTTCAGCGCCTGCTGTTTGCCATTCACGTCCGGCTCGCACATCGTCGCGACACGCGCATGTTCGGCATCGGGCAGGCCGACAAAAATATCGCGCGCGAGTCCCAGCGGTTCGATGATTCTTTGCCGCAGAAAATCGCGGTAATCCATGCCGCTGACGGTTTCGATCAGTGCGGCAGCCACCCACAATGCCGATTTGCCGTGATAGTGCAGACGTGAACCGGGCGTCCATTCGAGCGTGAAGTTGCACACCTGGCGGCGCATTTCCGCATGATCCGTCCACACCGCCGGCGTGACGTTCTGGCTGGGAAACCCGGCACGGTGGCTCAATAACAACGCCAGCGTGATATCGCCTTTGCC
>VFLF01000450.1 GCA_009885185.1 Nitrosomonadales bacterium
CCCACGCCTTCCGCGCCGAGCGCGCGCGACATCGTCATCAGCGCGGCGTTGCCCATGCTGCCGGCGATGTAGTTTGCCGTCGGGCGTTCACCGGCGAGGCCCGCCACGTTGATGATGACGCCGCGCCCGCGGGCGCACATGTCGCGATACACCTCGCGCGTGAGGTTGATAAAGCCGAACACTTTCAAATCCCAGCCTTCGCGCCATGCCTGGTCGTCCAGCTCGGCAATCGGCGCATGCGGGATCGCGCCGGCGTTGTTGACGAGAATGTCCACCGCGCCGCAGTCTCTCGCGAGCTTGCGCATGTTTTCCTCGCGCGCGAGGTCGAGCGCATGCACCGTGACTTTCACACCGTGCTTTGCGGTGAGGGTATCGCGCGCGGCTTCGAGATCGGCGGCGTTGCGCGATGCCAGATGCAGGTTGCAGCCTTCCGCCGCGAGATGCAGCGCGACACCGTAGCCAATGCCGCGCGATGCGCCGGTGACGAGCGCGGTGCGTTCCTTGAGATTAAGTTCCATGTTGTGCGTTACCTGAATAATTATCGTGCGCGTTGACCCCGGCAACTATATCCGAAATAATCAACCTCGCGCATCGTACCTACTGCGCCCCTCACTGGAGCATCCTCCTTGAAAAACATCACCCGTATTCTGTCGCGTTACATCTGCGAATCACGCCTTGACGCCTTGCCTGCGGCGGTGCGCCATGAAGGCGTGCGCGCCTTCGTCAATTACGTCGGCTGCGCGGCGGGCGGCTCGCGCGAGGAGGATGTCGAGCTGATGATTCAATTTCTTGCCGAGTTCAACGGCAAGGCCGAGGCCACGCTGGTGGGCCGCGCCGAGAAACTTGATGCGTTGAACGCGGCGTTCATCAATTCGATGAGTTCGGCGGCGCTGGCGTTTAACTACACGCATTTTGTCACCGTGGCGCACCCCACCAGCCCGGTGGCGGCGGCGTTGCTGGCGCTGGCGGAACGCCAGCCGGTCTGCGGAAAGGACTTTCTCCACGCACTGATACTCGGCGTTGAAATTCAGTGCCGCGTCGGCAATATCCTGTGCGTGGCGCCGGCGCAAAGCGCGGTGGGGCTGTCGGTGCAAGGGCTGGTTGGCGGCATTGGCGCGGCGGTGGCGGCGGGCAAGGTGCTGGGCCTCGACGAAAAACGCATGGCCATCGCCATCGGTCTTGCCGCCAATCAGTCGGCAGGGCTGCGCGAAGCGCAATCCACCATGGGCAGCCACTTTACGCCCGCGCATGCCGCGCGCTGCGGGCTGATGGCGGCGCTGCTGGCGGAGCGCGGCTTTGAATGCTCGGACACCATGCTCGAAGGCGCGAAAGGTTTTGCGGTGTCGTTTGCGCAACCGCCGAATCTGGACGTGGCCATCGACAATCTTGGAAAGACGTTTGAGATTCTGACGCTGGCGTACAAACCGTATCCCTCGGGCGTGGTGATCCATCCGATCATTGATGCGTGTCTGGAGATCACCGGGAAACATGCCTTCGATACGCAACACATCGAGCGCATCGAGCTAACGCTGAACTCGCTGGCCGGCAAACTGACGAATGTCATGGAGCCGAAAGATCGCGGACAGGCGCTGGTGAGCCTGCAACACTGGGCGGCGGCGGCGCTGGTTTACAAAGCCGGCGGCGTCGCGCAGGTTACCAACAACGTGGTTCGCGATCCCGCCATCAGCGCGCTGCGCCGCAAAGTGAGTTTCAAAAACGACGACAGCGTCGGACGCGAAGCCGCGCACCTGCGCGTGGTGCTTGAAGATGGAAAAACGATGGAGACCACTGTGCTGCATTGCCGCGGTAGCGTGCAGCGCCCGTTGAACGATGACGATGTTTCAGACAAAACACGCGGACAGTTGCGAACGGTGTTTTCACGCGAGGACAGCGAAAATATTCTGGCACAGTGCTGGCGCATTGAAGACTGCGCGAGAGTCGATACGTTTTGCAAAATGCTTGCTTCCAGCGAGGGCGTTTGAGTTTCTACGTATCTTGTTTCTTACCCACTGCTCGATCAAGCATGCGCAAGCAGATTCTGGTGGATAATTCATCGCGGATTTATGAATACCGAACGCCGGAAGCACTACATAATATCCGCCCATGGCGCTTGATTACAGGGGATACTATGCGGCTAATGCGAATTGCGGTGCGGACGTGTCTGGTTGTGCTGTTAGCGGTTGGCACAAGTCCGGTGACGGGCCAGAGGTATCCCAATAAACCCATACGGCTGGTGACCTCCGCCGCGGGCGGCTCCGCGGATTTCGCGGCACGTCTCATCGCGCAATCCCTGAGCGGCGATCTTGGCCAGCAGGTCGTAGTCGATAATCGCGGCGGCAGCGTCAGCACATCGGTAAGCATCGTGGGCAAGGCGCCGCCGGACGGGTACACCCTGCTCTTCTACGCCAGCAGCCTGTGGATCGCGCCGCTACTGCAACAGGTCGCCTATGATCCCATCAAGGATTTTTCGCCTATCATCCTGGCGGCAATCTCGCCCTATATACTCGTGGTGCATCCCGCCGTGCCGGCTGCCACAGTCAAGGAATTGATCGCGTTGGCCAAATCCAAACCAGGAGAACTGAACTACGGTTCGAGCGGCATGGGCACCGCAAATCATCTGGCGGCGGAATTATTCAACGTCATGGCCGGCGTCAAACTCGTGCATGTGCCTTACAAGGGCGCTGGGCCGTCGCTCAATGCACTGATCGGAGGCCAACTGCAATTGATGTTCCCCAGCGCAGGCTCGGTCACCGCGCATATCAAATCCGGGCGATTAAAAGCCTTGGGCGTCACCAGCGCCGAACCGTCCGCGCTGGCCCCCGGTTTGCCGACGGTCGCGGCCTCCGGCGTGCCCGGTTACGAATCCAGTTTGGTAATGGGATTCTTTGCACCTGCGGGCACCCCTGCCGCGATTATTCATCGGCTGAACCAGCAAACTAACACAGCCCTGAGCAAGGCAGATGTGCGCGACAAACTTTTCAGCGCCGGCGTGGAAGCCGCCGGCGGATCACCCAGACAGCTCGGAGAATCCGTCAAATCTGAAATGGCCCGACTGGGCAAGGTCATCAAGGACGCGGGCATCCGCATCGAATAAACGAGATGCGCGACTGCGTCGAACGAACTCGCGCAGGCGCTTTTCTTGACGCTGCGCGCCGCGCGGTGAGAACATCGCTGCGAATTCACCCGACACTTTCAAGGAAAAACTATGGGCACAGTCACACTGGCACAGGCTTCGATCATCGTCGATAAGGCGCTCGAACGAGGACGCGAACTCAACATGAGACCCGTCACCGTGGTTGTTCTTGACGTTGGCGGCCACCTCACGGCCATGAAGCGCGAGGACCGATCGAGCCTGCTGCGGCCGGAAATCGCCTTCGGCAAGGCGTGGGGCGTGCTTGGCATGGGCTTCGGCAGCCGGGAAATGTTCCGCAAGGCCTCGGCTCCAGTCAACACGGTGTCGGCGTGGGTCGCCGCTTCCGGCGGACGCATGATTCCAGCACCCGCGGGCGGCGTGCTTATTCGCGACCACGCGGGCGAGATCATCGGCGCCGTGGGCGTGACGGGCGACACCGCCGACAACGACGAAAGCTGCGCTGTTCACGGCATCGTGAGCGCGGGCCTCGTGCCGGATACCGGAGAAGACGGCTGGAAAGTGTAGCCCGGCTCGGATGAACCCGCGAAGCCCAGCTTTTGATCTCATGCGCCACTGCTATTGTGGTTTCACTTTTCCACATGATGCCATTGCGTAGCACAGCGTTGGGATTGCTCGCTCTATTGCCGTTGACGGCATCCGCGCAGGATCGTGCCACCGCGTATCCCGCCAAAACCGTACGCATCATTACGGGCTCCGCGCCCGGCGCGGCAGTGGATTTCAATGCGCGACTGGCGGCGCAAAAACTTACCGAGGCGCTCGGGCAACCCTTTGTGGTGGAGCCGCGTCTTGGCGCCAGCGGTTCCATCGGCACGGAGTACGTCGCCAAGTCACCACCCGACGGCTACACGCTGGCGCTGGGCAGCATGGCAACGCTGTGCGTGGTGCCGCATCTGTATCCGAAAATCGGCTACGACTCGGTGCGCGATTTCGCGCCGGTAACGATCATCACAGCAAGCGTGTTTGTCGTGGATGTCCATCCGTCCGTGCCCGCGCGCAACATCAGGGAACTGATCGCGCTCGGCAAAGCCAATCCCGGCAAGCTGACTTTCGGCACCGCCGGCGCAGGTTCGGTATCGCACCTCGGCATCGAGATGCTGAAAAGCATGGCGAAGGTGGATTTTCTGCACATTCCGTATAAGGGTGTAGCGCCGGCGCTGGTCAGTTTGCTCGGCGGCGAAACCGCGCTGCTCTACGACCCCGTGCTCACCTCGCTGCCGCACGTCAAGGCCGGCAGGATGCGCGCGCTCGCAGTGGGCGCGAGCAAACGTTCATCCCTGCTGCCGGATGTGCCCACCGTGGCCGAATCCGGTCTGCCCGGCTTTGAAGCGAGCTCGTGGTTCGGCATCGTCGCGCCCGCCGCAACACCACGCGAGATTATTTCGCGGCTGCATGCCACGCTGGTCAAGACCATCGGCGACAAGGAAGTGTCGCAGCGCCTGCTAAGTCAGGGCATGGAGCCCGTGCTCAACACGCCGGAACAATTCGCCGAGCGTATCCGCGAGGAACTGCCGCGTTGGGGCAAGCTGGTACGCGCGGCGGGCATCAAGGCGGAATAACGCAGCTATTCCGCCGGCTTGATATTCGCCGCCTTGATCACACGCGAAAAATAAGCGAGCTCCTTGCGGATTTTCAAACCCAGCGCTTCGGGCGTGCTCGGCACCACATCAGAGCCGGCGGCGGCGAGTTTGGCGCTGACGTCAGACTCTTTCAACACGCCGTTCAACGCCGCGTTGAAGTGCATCACGATGGGCCGTGGTGTGTTTGCCGGGGCAAGAAATCCTTGCCAGGGCATGACGTCGATACCGGGCAATCCCGCTTCCACGAATGTCGGCACGTCGGGCAGATAAGACAAGCGCACCGGGTTGGAGGTTGCCAGAATTCGCACCCGCCCCGCCTTGATCTGCGCCATGGCGGCAGGCGGCGTGGCAAATACAAACTGCACTTCGCCCTGCGCCAGCGCGAGCTGCGCCGGGCCGCCGCCCTTGTAGATGATGGTGGTGATGTCGGTGTTGCTTTCGAGTTTGAATATTTCGGCCGCGATGTGGCCCACGCCGCCCATGCCCGGCGCGGCGGCGCGTATCTGCCCCGGCTTCGCGCGCGCGAGCGCGATCAGCTCCTTCACGTTTGCCGCAGGCAACGACGAATGCACTGCCAATACCAGCGGCGTTGCGCCCACTTGCCCCAACGCGCTGAAATCACGATCAGGATCGTACGGCACCTTGCGGCTCAAAAACGGCATGATGGTATGCGACGCATAGGCGAACAGCAGCGTGTAACCGTCCGGCGTGGCGCGCGCCACGAGCTCGGTGCCGATGATGCCGCCCGCGCCGGAACGGTTATCGACCACCAGCGGCTGCGGGAACACCTGCGACAAAC
>VFLF01000392.1 GCA_009885185.1 Nitrosomonadales bacterium
TATCCGCAAGCACTGGGCTGGCGGTCAATGCTGCGGTGATCAGGACGGCGAGCATGCGTCCAGTCCAATTCCAAGGTTGCGTCATGATTCATGTCCTTTAAGTGATTCCCTTTTACCAAACGATTTGACTACCGTTGAAGTTGACATGAATATGCGCTGTGATGTTCACTCTGCAAGAAAATTTACAAGTATCGCAGCAAGCTTTAGTGGTTTTTCTTTTTCCTGAAACGCAATGCCAATTTTGCGTCGTTGACCGTTGTGGCGACGGAAGATAGCGGGTGCAACTTATACCCAGCCGAAATCAATCACGCCTTCGAAAGTCGTTCTTATATATCGACCAGCGCGAGCTGTGTTCCGTTGTGCTTAAGCTTCTTCCCCGCGGGCAGCTTTAGGTAAGGTGCGGCTTCTTCAGGGGCGAATCCGTAAGCAAAGTTCATGTTGCCTCGGCTGAAACTGGCGACGCCGTGGCCACGGTAAACGCTCAAACGCTGAAATCGAAATGTCGCGGTAGCGCCATCACTGCAAACCAACTTTCCCGTCCCACCTTGTTCGGCACTTGAAGTGAATTCGCCGCGACATATGAGATCAGGGTTCTTTTGCGAACGAATGGCGAGGGTTCCTGACCCGTTGAGATGACCTTCAGCCTCACCCACGAACAGGTCATCGGCCAATATTGCAACGACGGTGCCTGTCGCTGAAAACAGTCCGGCACTCACCAGAGTGGGCCAGCTGGCGAGTCCGATAGATGCTGCAATTACTGTAAACCATGCTTTGCGTGACGAACTTATTCGTTTGAACATGGCATATCTCGTATGTTAGTTTGAAATCCAGAGAAACAACTGTCGGTTCCTCTCCGTAATTCATACTAACGCCGAGACATCTGAAAAATCTGTTACAAGATGTAAGTTTGCGTAACCTTTTTTGATTCTTTGAAACGGTTCTCGACAAAATGCTGGAATACTCTGTTGTCCTGCTCTGCCACTGTTATTTCTGCTCCAAAACATCCATCATCGATGTGCTGCACGCGGATTTTGCATTGATGGAAATGCCCTGGAGTCAGTTCAAATCGCACTCCCAGTTCTTGGCCCACCGCCGAGTTACGCGCACAGATAATAAAAATGCCGCTGACACTGATGTCCTGTATCAGGCATGGAAAGCGCGTATCGCCATCACTTAGCTCCCCGCGCCGGCTCAGCGGGAAACGGACCTCACGAGGTAATTCGACCTTCATGACGAGCCTCCATTACCGTGAAAACATTTCAGCATGAGTTGATTCCCTTTAATTCCCCGCATGACAAGCTAGCTCACCTGTGTGCGTCTGCTGAATCCGAGTCCGACTAAGCCGAGGCCGAAAAGGCCCAGCATCGCGGGCTCAGGGACCGTGAGCGCTGGCGGATCAACCAGCACGACGTTGTCAACCGCATGAATGGCTTGGTTGTCGCGGGCGCTGAACGCAATTAACGTCGAGTCACTGTCCGCCACAAATGCGATTGACTCCGGCGTCCAAGCCGGGGCGTTGACATCAGCGAACGTGTATTGAGTGGTACCTATCGTCACGAAGAATTGATTAGTGCTTGTCTTGGTGCTCGCGAAGTCGAATGACAATAAGTAATTTGCTCCCGGTGTCGTCTCCGTCAGTTGCCAAATTCCGGACGGCTTGCCAGTTGAACCGATAAACGCCGAGTTCGTGCCTCCATCTCCGGCGAGACTGGAAACGGATGCTGCGACTTGGCACATGGGACAGGCAAGATCCACATTCCATCCATTGAATCCTTGCTCGAAGTCGCCGTTCGTGATCACATTCGTAAACACGTCGGCTGTTGCCGGGGCAGCGACACACAGGCACCACAGTGCCGCTATCATGGCAGTTCCAAGTGGTCTATTTATCATGTTATTGTCTCCTATTCTTGCTCTGCAGTCGGAATGCCGCGACTGCGCCGGCTAACGGTGTTCGTCAAAATCCTGACGCATTGGGCCGTTGATTCGAGCGCCACCGCCCTTCGTTAGTTCGATAGCCAGATCAGCAATCAAAGTTGTTTTGAAGCGGAATGGCGGCCTCAAGCAGCGTCGTTGGCCAACAGGCGAAGTTGTATATTCAAATAGCCAATGAGCAGTCGTTCAACGAGAGAAACTTAGCTGGCCCGCCTGTTTGTGCGCGTCTTCGACCGCCTGCAAAGTACGTTCGCCTGCATAGTAAGCAGCCCTGAACCCCAGGCAATATTCATCGATGCCGACCCGTTGGTAGATGGAAGCAGTCGATCCTTGCCTGCGCGAGGCCTTGCCGTCGATATAACCTTCCAGATACGCCACCCTCCAGCCATATAGTTTGGCTAACGCGCTCACTTCATCATCCGATAACGTTTGCATACTGTACCTTCACGGTTGACTGCCTGACCCGATAGAGAGCAATTTTCGGGCCATGCCGCACAACCCTGGGCGCCTGTGCCTCGCGACAGACTTTCGTGAAATGGTTCACGCCCGCGACGTGCGAATAGTCACGTTCCGGCGTGGCGCTTGTTAGGCACTTGTCAACTATCTGTAAACAACGACGAGAATCCGTCGTTAGCGAGCGCGGACCCTGCACCGCTGTGCCGCTAGCCCTGCCCGCTTGGACGTGGCACGCGCCATTTGCGCAGCGCGCTACGCGTTGTGACTGAAATCTCCAGCGGCGATCAGCCTGGCTTAACGTTTCCCATGGCGCATCGGAACTCTTCGCGGATCAAGATTTTCAGAGGGTTTGGCCAAAATTCACACGGTTGACTGTGCGCCCGTCTTGGGATCGATTGCGATTTAGTGAAAAAGAAAAGGGGGGGGTGAAATTCCTCAAGTCGGAAGATTGGAATTCAGCCTGCATTTCGCGCTACGCTAGGTTGACCCTTGAAGAGAAAAACGCCGAGATCGAGAGCGCCA
>VFLF01000612.1 GCA_009885185.1 Nitrosomonadales bacterium
CCGGCGGCGCTGCGCGAGGCGTTCAGCCACCGCGGCTTTGTACTGATGTGCATCGCCTACATGGTGTGCGGATTTCAATTGCTATTTGTTTCGGTGCATTTCCCGGCGTATCTGGTCGATCAGAAAATGACGCCCGCCACCGGCATGATCGCGCTGGCGCTGATCGGCCTGTTCAATACCTTCGGCAGCTACACCTGGGGCTGGCTCGGCGGCCGCTACACCAAGAAGTACCTGCTGGCGACGCTGTATTTCACCCGCGCCATGGTGGTGATGGCGTTTATCCTGACGCCGCTGTCGGCGATGACCGTGTATCTGTTTTCTTCGGCCATCGGCTTTTTGTGGCTGGGCACGGCGCCCATCACCAGTGCGCTGATCGCGCAGATCTTCGGTGCGCGCTACCTGTCCACGCTGAGCGGCTGCGCCTTCCTGTTTCACCAGATCGGCAGTTTTCTCGGGGTGTGGATCGGCGGGCGCATATTCGATGTCACCGGCTCATACACCCTGATGTGGTGGATCACCATTGCCGCCGGTTTCGTGGCCGCAATACTCTGCCTGCCGGTGGACGAACGCCAGATTCCGCGCGGCGCCCCCGCGGCTGCATAAGGGCACTCTGGGCAAGCGGGTCAGCCGGTCACACGCGCGGCCTCCTCGCGCAACCAAGCGCGAAATGCCGCTACGGCGGGACGGTCATCCGCGTGCGCACCGCAGGCCATGTAGTACGCGTCTGGAAGCTTCACAACCAGGCCAAACGGCGCCACCAGTTTTCCGCTGGCGATGTCCTCTGCAGCCAGCACCGGCATGCTCGCCAGCACGCCCACCGCATCAATGGCCGCCTCAAATGCGAGTACCGCATGACTGAAGTGCGGCCCCTTGTGGGCATCCACATCGGTAACGCCGGCGGCGTCCAACCACACGCCCCAGAATGCCGCGTTGTCATACAGTTCGCCGGTGTCGTCGTGCAACAGCAAGTGGTGCTTCAGATCGGCCAGCGTTTTCAGCGGATGGGGATGCTCGGCCGACACCAGCTTGGGGCTGCAAATGGGCGTGATGCTTAATTCAATCAGACGTTCGATATCGTAGTCAGGCACGTTGCCGCGGCCATAAAAGATCGCGATGTCCGAATCGGTAAGCCACGCCTCGACCGTGGCCCGCTCGGCCACGTCACCCTTGCCGTCCACGCTCACGCGGCGCATGCGCGCGGAAATATGCACATCGATCTCAGGATGCGCCGCGATAAACCGGTGCAGGCGCGGCATCAGCCAGCGCGAGGCGAACGACGGCGCGGCGCTGACGGTCAGCGAGCCGCCGCCCTGTTGTTTGCGCAGCAGCGCCACCGCCTGCGCGAGGCAATCAAATCCCTCGCCGAGCTTGGACAATGCCGCCTTGGCGACGTCGGTCAGCTCCAGCGATCGGTTATAGCGGTGAAACAACTGCACGCCAAGATAATCCTCCAGCGTGCGTATCTGGTGGCTGACTGCAGCAGAGGTCACGTTCAGTTCCAGCGCGGCTTTTTTCACGCTCAAATGCCGCGCAGCGGCCTCAAAAGCCTTTAAGGAATTCAGTGGGGGAAGGCGCACGGGCATGGCAATTCCTCTTCAGTTTAACTAATCTGAACGCTTAATAGATGTAGCTTGATGCGACGCAACATTTATCTGAGAATCCAATCTACTGTGTTGTAGTAAGTAATTGATATTAAAAATGTAATATTTAACACAGTGCGCTAATAACTGATTGTAAGAAAAGGAGATTTATCATGGAAAAGACGATAAAAGTAGCAGAAAGTTCAATACTGTATAGAAAAATTGATGAATTGGGACTGTCGGTGACGGATCGTAATGAGGCGGTGTCCGCCCTGCAGGCAGCAGACAAGCTGGCGGACGGTATTTACTGGGTATTCAACGGGCTGGGCCGCATGTCTGCCTGGATGACGCCCGCGACGAATCTCAAGCACCAGTAATCCGGTTCACGCCCGGCTTATGTCCGAGGCTGCCCGATTACCGCGCTCGCGTCACATAAAGTAACGCGGGCGAGGGGCTGAGGCTGGTGCGACAAGCGCCGGAGGGCGGTGGGTGCCCGCACCTCACACAACGGCCCGCGCGGCCCTATTTCAGCATGGGCCGCACACGCGTCATGATTTCCGGCGCATCGGGTTCGACGGCACTACGAAAAGCGTGGACGGTCTTGCCGTCCGGCGCGATCAGGTACTTGTGGAAATTCCATTGTGGCGCCTCGCCCGAGGCCGCCGCCAGCGCGCGATAAAAGGCGCTGGCCTTCGCGCCCTTCACCGCGCCGTGCTCGATCATCGGAAACTCTATCGCATAGGTCAGCCGGCAAAAGTTGGCGATTTCCTTGTTGGTGGCTAATTCCTGATTGAAATCATTGGACGGGAATCCCAGCACCACCAGTCCACGTTTGCCGTATCGTTTATGCAGCGCCTCCAACTTGTCGAACTGCGGCGTGTAGCCGCATTTGCTCGCGGTATTGACCACGAGGATCGGCCGGTTCGCGTACTCGCACAGATTCACCTCCTTGCCTTGCAGCGACGTAAAGCGATGATCGAGCAGCGCAGGGCAGGCCTGCGCGAATTGCGCTGCCGCCAAGATGCACCACATCAACAACACTGAACAACATCGCATCGCAACCTCCGTTTCACCCTCACGCACTGCCTCATCCCGCCATTGCTGCCAATGGTGCCAACGTATACCGAAACGCTCCTGACTGCAAAAATTGTTGCCTCATTGGGCGCTTGGGTCAGCACATCGCGGCCTTTCTTCCACAAGTATTGAACTTAATTGCAGTAACCCTGCCCCACCTTCGGTCGTGCTTCGCCAATGAGTTGAATTAATCTCAACTGTGAAGATACTTTTATTGCACAGCTCAATTTCTTTCTAACAAGGAGACGCGATGTTCAATTCCAGAGACACCCTGTTCGGCAAGAAAGACGAGATCGGCGCCAAAGATAACAAGGCATCGGTATTAACTCAGCGCACGCCGCCGCCTTCAGTGCGCGCTGAATCCGCACCACTCCCTGTGCCGCCCGTGGAAACACCCGCTGTCGTTCCTGCAACCTCCGCGCCGTCCGGCAGCAAGCTAATCGTCGGTCCTGACATCAAGTTAAAGGGCGTGGAGATCACCGATTGCGACACGCTGGTGGTAGAGGGCCGCGTCGAAGCCACCATGAACAGCCGCGTGATGCAGATTGCGGAGCATGGCGTCTATTCGGGTACCGTCGGCATTGATGTGGCCGAGATTCACGGACGCTTCGAAGGTGAACTCACCGCGCGCAAGCACCTCGTGATACATGCCACCGGGCGCGTGTCGGGCACCATACGCTACGGCAAAATAACCGTGGAAGACGGCGGCGAAATTTCCGGCAACATCAGCACGCTATCGGGTGGCGATACCTCGCAAAACGCGACCGATCCGCACGTGGACATCATGACGCCCTATGACCCGTTC
>VFLF01000644.1 GCA_009885185.1 Nitrosomonadales bacterium
GCGATATCCAGCGCTGGGAATCCGCACCGCTGGGGCCTTTTCTGTCCAAGAATTTCGGCACCACGATTTCGCCTTGGATGGTGATGCCCGAGGAGCTGGCACCGTTTCAAACCGCGCAGCCCGCGCGCCCCGAAGGTGATCCGAAACCCCTGCCGTATCTGTGGGACGACGCCGATCAACGCGAAGGCCAATTTGATCTTGAAATCGAAGTGCTGATCCACACCGAAGGCATGCGCGCCAAAGGCATGCCGCCGCAGCGCATCGCAGTGAGCAACACCAGGCATCTATACTGGACCGTGGCGCAGATGGTCGCGCACCACACCTGCGGCGGCTGCGCGCTGGAGCCCGGCGATATTTTCGGCTCCGGCACTATCAGCGGCCCCACGCCGGAAAACTACGGCAGCATCGCCGAGCTTTCTTTTGACGGCACCAAGGACATCACGCTGGCCTCGGGCGAAATTCGCCGCTGGGTGCAGGACGGCGACGATATTTATTTGCGCGCGCACGGCAAGCGCGAGGGCTACGCGACGATAGGGTTTGGGGATTGCTGCGCGCGGATGGTGGCGGGCAAGGGTGTGTGACGCCCGATCGATGCGGCTCCTGTAGCGAAGGCACTATTTGACGGGATGTGTGCGGCATATTTTTGGAGGATGATCACTGCTCCCCAGCGACATCTATCGGACGCCGTTCCCCGCATGGTTGCGTTGGCTTGGTTAAAGCGGAGGGCGCACGCATGAGTGAACTATCCAGTTGGCGCGAAGAAATGCAGGCCGCGCACCTGTACCGCGTGGTAGCGGAAATCGAAGCCGGCACATCGCGCGCATCCTTGTTCACGGAATTGGCGGGCGAGGCGGAGAAGCAGGCCGCCATCTGGGCACGGCTCGCGAGCGAAGCCGGTCAGTCCGTTCCCGCTCTCTACACACCTGACATGCGCACGCGCGTGGTGGCGTGGCTAGTGCGGCGCTTGGGCGCGCGACCGCTGCGTACCTTGTTATCCGCGATGAAGGTGCGCGGCATGTCGCTTTACACCCACCCGATGCAAGGTCACGCAACAGGTGCGCCGGGCAGTGAGATGGGCAAGCGCCATCGCGGCATGGGCAGCAGCGGCAATCTGCGCGCGGCGGTGTTCGGGGTGAACGACGGCTTGATTTCCAACGCGAGCCTCATCATGGGCATCGCGGGTGCGACGGCGGACAACAAATTGATATTGCTCTCCGGCGCGGCGGGGTTGATCGCGGGCGCGTTTTCGATGGCGGCGGGCGAGTATGTCTCGGTGCGCTCGCAGCGCGAGATGTTCGAGTACCAGATTGGCCTCGAAAAAGAAGAGCTCGATCACTACCCCGAAGAAGAAGCCGAGGAACTTGCGCTGATTTACCAGGCGCGCGGACTGCCGCGCGACGATGCGGTAAGACTTGCGACGCAACTTTGCGCCGACCCGGATCGCGCGCTCGACACGCTGGCGCGCGAGGAATTGGGATTGAATCCGGAAGACCTCGGCTCGCCGTGGGGTGCGGCGTTGTTTTCGTTTTCGGCGTTTGCACTGGGGGCATCGGTTCCCCTCCTGCCGTTTTTATTCGCCAGCGGCGCCCAGAGCATGACGATCGCGATTACGCTGACGGCCATCGCGTTATTCGGCGTGGGCGCGACGCTATCGCTGTTCACCGGGCGCAATGCCTGGTGGAGCGGCACACGCATGCTCGGCATCGGCGTTGCCGCAGGCGCGGTGACTTACCTGATCGGGAAGGGGTTGGGGGTAACGCTGGCGTGAAGGATTGAGGAGGATTCTGCAGTTTGCTAAATCCTAAATCCTGACAACTCAATCCTGCACTTCAGCACTGCTCCCAAGGCAATCCCTCATGCCGCCAGCCGGTCTTCTCATTGCGGTGGTGGCTCTCGTCGAGCTCGCCTTCAAAACCGTGCAGCACGTTGTAGACCTGCGTGAAGCCGGCTTCTTCCAGCGCATGGCCGGCATCGATTGAGCGATTGCCGCTGCGGCAGATCAGCACGATGGGGCGATCCACGCTCGCCGCTTTTTTCACGTGTGCGACAAACTGCGGATTTATTTCCCAGTTAGGCCCGTCGTTCCACGCGACGTGGATCGTACCGGTCGGGTGGCCGACGAACAGATACTCCATCTCGCTGCGGCAATCGATAAAGATCGCGTTGGGATTGGTTTTCAGAAACTCGTAGGCAGTTTTGGGTTCGAGGTGCTTCATGGCCGTGACTCTGCAATGATGAAGCGCAGATTATAGTCCGCCATTCGGGAGAGCGGCCAGCGCATGATAAAATTGTGCTTTCGTAACAATAACTTGCGGCA
>VFLF01000153.1 GCA_009885185.1 Nitrosomonadales bacterium
ATGGCCAACGAATCCCAGATTAGCTTGGAGGATTTGGGGTTGCAAGCGTCCGCTGATAAACCGCAGCCAGTTAACCTGCGGCAGGTACGTGATGAAGCAGAACGCGCGGCCATCATCAGGGTTATGAGCCGGGTCGATGGACGCATCACAGAAGCAGCGCATTTGTTGGGCATCAGCCGCCCCACGCTCTACGACTTGATAAAGCGCCACGACCTGAAGCAGTCGATCGGGACCCAAGTGAACGAGGATTGACGTTCTGGTGCTTCTGGGCAATAACTTCGTGTTGTCA
The DNA here is from genome assembly GCA_009885185.1 of Nitrosomonadales bacterium. The sequence continues at coordinate 290 of VFLF01000153.1, forward strand.
TTATCAATCATCCATATAGTGGATATTCCATAATTGCAGACAACTCGGAATACTGAACGTAATCTATTGTTTTTATTCGTTCTTTTAGTATTCCAGTTTTTCATAGGTAACAAGAAAACGGTTTAAAATTCATTCCTGTTCCGGGGCGGCAGGCAGCGCCCGCACAAAACTGAGAGATTAACTTTATGAGTATCAAAATTTTCGATGCTGAAAATGGCGCGTAAAGATTGCTCTATCCAATCTTAAGCATATATAGTTCGCCCAATGGATAGCACCGTATCGGATTTCTTGGACATTTCAGCAGGCTATTGGCATTGCGAGCATCCGCTCCCTCACAGCGAGCGGAATGTCAGTCTCCAACAAGCCACGCACGTACCGCAAAGTCTCCCTGAATTCGCTCTAACACGGGGTGGATATTGCGTGCGGCATGCCGACTCCCGGCAGCAACTAAAAAAAGCATGCGACCTGATAAGGAGCATGTACGCTTGGCGGGGCTATAGCACGGACAGCACTGCTGGCCTGCTACAGACGCCAGACTGCGTCACTTTGGAAGCAACAGCCGACAAAAAACTATTCGGCACACTGACAGTCGCAGTTGATTCGGAAGCAGGATTGCTTGCCGACGCACTATACCACTCAGAGATCAATGCCCTGCGCGGTATGGGCCGCAGGGTATGCGAATTCACAAGACTTGCCTTTGATCCCAAATACAGCTCAAAAGAAATTATCGCATCCCTCTTTCACCTTGCCTACATTTACGCGCACAACCTTCAAAATGTCACCGACATATTGATTGAAGTGAATCCACGTCATGCAGCTTTCTACCAACGCAGACTAGGCTTTCAACAAATCGGAGAAGCGCGCACGTGTGCACGCGTAGATGCGCCCGCAATACTACTGGCTGTTTCAACGGATTATGTAGCCTCACAAGTATCCAAGCATGCAGACTCCCGCGACACCAGCGAAAAGTCGCTCTATCCTTACTTCTTTTCGGAAACCGAGGTACAAGGTCTGATCAGCCGAGTTCAAGGCGCTAACTGACCGCCAGTACGCCCATTGCCGGACAATGCAACGTCAACCGGCACCGCCTCGGAGATCTATACCGGGACATTGTAAATTTGTGGCGGTAAAGCCCACAAACTCGTGGGATCTGATAAATCGTGCGGCAATAAACTGCAGTCTCACGAGTCCATAACCCGAG
>VFLF01000249.1 GCA_009885185.1 Nitrosomonadales bacterium
GGATGATCGGCAGGCCCAGCGTGATGTTCACGCCCGCGCCGAAGCTCGCGTATTTCAGCACCGGCAAGCCTTGATCGTGATACATCGCCAGCACCGCGTCGTAATTTTTTAATCGCTCGGGATTAAACAGCGTATCGGCGGGCAGCGGGTCGGAAAGATGCATGCCTTGCGCGCGCAGTTCGCTGACGACCGGTCCAATCACATCGATTTCCTCGCGCCCCAAGTGGCCCGATTCGCCCGCATGCGGATTCAGTCCCGCCACCGCGATGCGCGGCGCGGCGATGCCGAAATGCCGCTGCAAATCGTGGTGCAATACGCGCAACGTCTGGACGAGGCTGTCGCGCGTGATGTGCGCCGCGACATCCTTCAGCGCCAGATGCGTGGTGGCGAGCGCCACGCGCAAGCCGCCGCCAGCGAGCATCATCACCACGTGCGGCGCGCGCGTGCGTTCCTGTAAAAACTCGGTGTGGCCGGTGAATGCGATGCCCGCATCGTTGATGATGCCTTTATGCACTGGGGCAGTCGCCATGGCATCGAACAGGCCGTCGGTGCAGCCATCGCAGGCAACGCCCAGCGTGCGCAGTACATATCGGCTATTGGCGACATTCAGTTTGCCCGCAGCGGACGGCTCGATCAGCGGCACATGCAGCACGCACACGCTGGCTGTTGTCACGGTGCAGCCGCCGCTGAAATCCGGCCAGTCGCTTTTTGTGCGCTCGCTCAGCAACGCGCGGTCCGCGATCACTACGATGCGCGCCGGCAGTGCAGCTGCCTGTAGTGCGGCGCAGAGTTCGGGGCCGACGCCCGCGGGTTCTCCGGCGGTGACGGCTATGGTCGGCAACATGGAGGCGCGCTAGCGTTCCTCGAGACGAATCTCGACAAACGCGCGGTCTCGCAACTGGCGTACCCATTCTTCGTAGGCTTCTTCGCTTTTACGCTCGCGCAGCGCCTGGCGCGCGGTGAGGCGGCGGCGCTCCTTGGTCATATCGGAACTGCGCCGCTCGATCACTTGTATCAGGTGCCAGCCGAATGGCGAGCGCACCGGCTCGCTGATCTGGCCGGGTTGTAATGCATTCATCGCGCGCTCGAATTCCGGCACGGTGTCTCCAGGCGACAACCAGCCGAGATCCCCCCCCCTTGCGGCGCTGGTGTCCTCGGAATTGGCGCGCGCGAGCTGGGCGAAGTCGCCCTTGTTTTCCAGGCGCTCCTTCAGATTGCGCAGACGGTTGCGCGCGTCGTTGTCGGATACCAGCTCGCTTGCCTTGATGAGAATATGGCGCGCGCTGGTCTGCTGCACCAGCAGCGGCCCTTGCCCCCCGCGGCGATCATTCAGCTTGAGGATGTGAAAACCGTTGGGACTGCGCAGAATGGGGCTAACTTCGCCGGCCTTCATGATACGCAGGGCGTCAAAGAACAAGGTCGGCAGCCGTTCACCGTCGCGCCAACCCATGCCGCCGCCCTGCAACGCATCAGGCGACTCGGAGAACGTCGCGGCAATCTGCCGGAAGTCGACGCCGGATTTCAGTTGCGTCAGCGCCTGTTCGGCGCGCACCAGCCGCTCCTGTATCTGATCCGGTCGCGCGTTTTCCGGCACGCGCACGAGGATGTGCGATACCTCGAATTCGTCCGCGCCCGCTGCCTGCTGCTGCGGATTGGCGAGCATGTTGTCGATTTCGCTTTCGGTGATGACGATCTTGTCGTCGACTTCGCGTTCGCGCAGCCGCGCCATGATGATCTGGCTGCGGATATCCTCGCGAAATTTCACGAACGGCAATCCGTCGCGCACCAGCGCCTCGCGCATTTGTGGCACCGTCATCTTGTTATCTTCCGCAATACGGGCAATGGCGCGGTCGAGCTCCAGGTCGTCGATACGCAAACCGTTTTCCCTGCCGAACTGGATTTGCGCACGGTCGGCGATCATGCGTTCCAGCAACTGCCGTTCAAGTATGGGCCGCGCCGGGGCGGGCGTGCCCTGCCGTCGCAGTTGCGCCTCGGCCAGGCTGATGCGCTCGTTCAGGTCGTTACGCGTAATCACTTCGTCGTTGACCACCGCGACGATGCGGTCCAAGGTGACGATGGGACGCGGCTTGGGTTTTGCCTGAGGCTCCGCCTGGGGTTGCGCTGGTGGCTGTACTTGGGGTTGCGCCTGCGGCTGCCGCTCCGGCTGCACTTGCAACGCGGGCTGTGACTGCGGCTGGGAGGGCGGCTTGAGTTGCGCCCAAGTAACGCCGGGCAACAAGAACAAACACAGCGCCAGCACGCGCGCGCCGATAGAAATTTCATTTAAAAACATATAGTTACCTGCAAACATCCAAGGGAAAGCGGCTACCGGTCCGGTACGAAATATTCGTTGGGCCGCGATTGCCGCGGGTCATGGCGAGTATAGCCGCTGATGTTACGACGCAGCACTTCCAGCGGATTCGACCCGACGCGCGTGACGCCGTTCAATTCCAGTTCGATAAACACCGCGCTGGTGCTTGCGTTGGTTGCGGTGGACAGGCGGTGGCCGACGATACGCAACGCCCAGCAGCCGCCGTCGTACTCCACGCCGGCGACGGCTTCGAGCAGACGCTTGTCCTGCGTCGAATAATTCCAGCGGCCCACCGCATTCCATTTGCTGGCAATCGGCCATTGACCGGATATGTCAAACTGGCGGAACGAATTCACCGTGTGGCGATAGGCGAGATTCAGTACCTTGCCTTGTTCCGGTTGATAACGCGCGGCAACGCTCATACGCTGGGTCTGGGCGGTATCCGTGTTGTACTGCCAGCCGAAATCCGCCGTCCAGTCAGGCGCGACATTGCCGCTTAGCGCCGCCAGCAAATCCGAGCGCGAGCTCTGGTTATTACGTACCGGTACGCCGGGGACGGTGACCTGCTGCGGGCGGAAATAATAACGCTGCGCGAGGCCCACACGCAGCACCTCCACCCCGGTGTCGGGATTGATCAGCCGCGAGTTCACGCCGAAGGTGAGCTGATTGGCGTCGTTGATGCGGTCGTGGCCGCTAAACTGGTTTTCCGAATAAATCGTGGCAAAGTTGATGTCCTGCACGCCGCTTTCAAAATTCGGCATCATGCTCTGGTCGCGATACGGGATATACACGTAGTAGAGCTTGGGCTCCAGCGTCTGCGTATACGCCTTGCCGAAAATGTTCGCGCCGCGCTCGAAAATCAGCCCGCTGTCGGCGGTAAACGTGGGCAACACGCGCGTTTTATCCGGCAGCGCGGCCGTGTTTTGCTGATCGATAAAATAGCGCGACGCGTGTACGCCGATTTTCGGTGTGATGAAACCGTACGGCGCGGTAAACGGAAACGACAAACTGGGGTAGGCCATCACGCGCCGGCCGTTGACCAGTGTTGGATGGGTGAAATCGGTGTAACTGGTCTGAAAATCGAAATCCCCGTACAGCACGTTCTGATTCTGCGCGGTCAGTGTCACTTGCGGGCGCCGGCCGTACGGCGGCACGAGCGGCGCCAGCGGATCGTTTTGCAGCGTCTGCCAGCCCTGCGCCAGCGCGGAAAATGAATACGTGCCGCCATTGCCCCACGCGCCGCCGCGCGACAGAACGCCCTGGCGCACCAGATAGGTTTGCGAGGTCAATGCAATCTGTGTCGACAGGTCAGAGAAGTACTTGCCGTCGGAAACCTTGTTCAAGTCCAGCGACCCGGCCCAGCCATTTGCGAATGAATGGGCGTGATTGAACTTGAACAACTGCCGGTTGGCGCCGGTGACGTTATCGTTAGGCAAATACTCAAGGTTCAAATCGCCGCGATATGTCGGTTCCAGGTAGCGAAAATCCGTGCGCAACTGAAGTCCGCGCCTGGACATCAACCGCGGTGTAATCGTCATGTCGCGGTTGGGCGCCATGTTCCAGTAGTACGGCACCTGCAACTCAAAGCCGCCGGTGGTGGAGTTGCCGTAGCCCGGCGTGAGAAACCCCGACTTGCGTTCCTGATGCAGCGTGAACCACATGTACGGCGTGTAAAAAATGGGCGTGCCCAAAAATTCGACTTTGGCGTCGCGCGCGGTGCCGAGGTTATTGTTTTTGTCGATCAGTATCTCGCGCGCACGGAACAACCACGAGTCGTCGCCAGGCTCACAGGTGGTATAGGTCGCCTGATGGGCGCGCATCAGGCCCGGCCCTTCAAACACGGCGCGGTCGGCGGTACCGCGAGCATCAAATGGCGACACCGTGGGCCGCGCGCTTGGCGCGGCCCCGGTTTCCTTGGGGCTCAGGGAATAACGGGCGTTCTCCAGCAAGCCGCGATCGGTATCGAGGTTGTAACGCAGCCGTGCGCCTTCGGTCAGTTCCGTGCCTTGCACCATGCGTACGTTGCCGATGGCGGTCAATTCGTTGTCGCGCCTGTCGTGGCGCATCCAGTCCGCGGAAATCGATTGGCCGCGTCCGCGAAAACGCGCGTTGCCCTGGGCTTCGGTTTCGCGATCGGTGTGGCCTTGCATGCGATCGCCTTCCATGTACATCGGCGTATCGTCCTTGTGAGTCGTCGGCAGGTCGATCAACGACGGCTGCGGACGCAATTGCAGGCCCTGTTGCGCAGCGGCGAGCGCGGGCAGCGCACACAACAGCGCTAACGCAATACGGGATTTACGCGGACATACCATCATGCGGGGAAGGAGTTAAGAACGTTGCGGACGAGACAGAGCGAGGTGCTAAAATCGCATAAATCCCAACTTTAGGCAATCCAAGCTTTGTCGGAAAATGATACCCGGCTGACGGAGCTACACGCGTGGCTCGCGGGTAACTTCTTCAAAGCAAACACGTTTTCCCTTGCGCCCGCCTCGGCGGACGCGAGTTTTCGGCGTTATTTTCGGGTCACCCAAAACGGCCAGACCTGGATCGCCATGGACGCGCCGCCGCCCCAGGAGGATTGCCGTCCGTTTGTGAAAGTCGCCGCGCTGATGCGCGAGGCCGGTTTGAACGTGCCGCGGGTGGTGGCGCAGGATGTCGAGCGCGGCTATTTGCTGTTGAGCGACCTGGGTGCCACCACCTTTTTGAACGGGTTTACCGCGGACAATCCCGACGCGCTGTTCAGCGGCGCCATCGACGCGCTGATCACGTGGCAATGCGCCAGCCGTCCTGGCGTGCTGCCGCCATACGATGCGGCCCTGCTGCAACGCGAAATCGATCTTTTTCCCGAGTGGTATGTCGGCAAACATTTGCAAACCGCCTTCACTCCGGCACAACACGAGGTCTTTAAAGGCGCGGCTAAGCTGCTGATCGATGCCGCCATTGCGCAGCCCAAGGTGTATGTGCATCGCGACTACATGCCGCGCAACCTCATGCTCCCGGCGCCCGGATCGCCCAGCCCCGGCGTGCTGGATTTTCAGGACGCGGTGTACGGCCCCATCACTTACGACGTGGCCTCCCTGATTCGTGACGCCTTCGTGAGTTGGCCCGAAGCGCGCGAGCTGGATTGGGTGGTCCGCTACTGGGAACGCGCCCGCGCTGCGGGCCTGCCGGTAAA
>VFLF01000619.1 GCA_009885185.1 Nitrosomonadales bacterium
GGCTGCCGTATGACGTGCCCGAAGCGATGATGCACACCAAGGCGGTGAAAAAAGGCGACCGCTGGGTGATCAACGGTCGCAAGCAGTTCATCACCAACGGCTACGACGCCAAGCTCTACGTGGTCTATGCCACCACCCTGCCCGGCGCCGGCATCACCAAGGGCACGTCAAGTTTTCTAATTCCGCGCGATACCAAGGGCCTGACCGTCGCCCGTTGCAACGAAACGCTGGGTGGCCGCTTCATGAACAACGGCGAAATCGTGTTCGAGGATTGCGAAGTGCCCGAGGATCACTGTCTGGTGCAGGACATCGCGATGACACGCGCAGGCATCTACTTTCGCCCCGGCAAAATTGTCGTTGCCGCCAAAAACCTCGGCGTGGGCATGGCAGCCTTCGAGGCCACTGCGGATTACGTTCAAAACTACGTGCAGGGCGGCCGCATCCTCATCAAGCATCAGGCGGTGGCGGTGCGCGTCGGCGAGATGATCACCAAACTCAACGCCGTGCGCGCGCTGCTCAACGAAGCCATTCGCGCGGTCGAAGCCAAAACGCACGACGCGGAAGGCCTGTGCAATCAGGCGAAGTTGTTTGCGTCGGAGGAAATTTTTAAAGTGTGCATGCACGCCGTCGAACTGCACGGCGGCAACGGCATCATGCTCGACTTCGGCGTGGAGAAATTCATGCGCGACGCGTCGCTGTTTTTGCATCGCGACGCGACGGTGGATATTTCCAAATTCAAGATCGTGAAGGCCATGTTCCCGCATACCGCCGGCAAATACGCCGGTCCTGAAAATTGATTTAAAAACAAATATTTACGATAATTCATCCAAGGAAGCGCCATGCCCTCCCCCCGCAAGACCGTCAAAGTCAAAAACAAACACAAAGCCATCTCCGTCGATCTGCATTGCCATATCCATACCGACGCCGCCGATGCCATCGCCAAACAATCGGTGACCAATGCCTCGCCCATCGCGCGCTATGGCAATCCGCGCACCGAGGCGCAGCAGAAAAAACTGCATCAGGATTTGCACAAAAAGCTGACCGACATCGATCAGCGTATCGCTGACATGGATAAGATGGATATCGACGTGCAGGCGATCTCCACCTCGCCTTTGCAGTATTACTACGGCGTGGAACCGGAGCTTGGGCGACAGGTCGCGCGCACCATCAACGAGCGGCTGGCGGAAGTGACTGCCGCACACCCGGATCGCTTTGCGCCGCTGGGCACGCTGCCGATGCAGTCGCCGAAGGATGCAGTGTCGGAGCTGGTGTACTGCATGAAAAAACTCAACTTCAAGGGCATTGAAATCGGCACCAACGTCGCTGGCGCCGAGATCGCCGATCCGCAGTACGAAAAAATGTGGGCCAAGTGCGAGGAACTCGGCGCGGTGGTGTTTCTGCACCCCATCGGCTTTACTTCGCCACAGCGGCTGACCAAACACTTTCTCACCAACGTGATCGGCAACCCGCTCGACACCACGGTGGCGCTGGCGCACATTGTGTTCGGCGGCGTGCTGGAGCGTTATCCCAAGCTCAAAATCGTTACCGCTCACGGCGGCGGGTTTTTGGGCCACTACCCCGCGCGCATGGATCATGCCTATCACGTGCGCCCCGAATGCCACGACCACATCACCCGCCCGCCGTCCTACTACATGAAAAAAATCTACTACGACACCATGGTGTTCGGCGAACCGCAACTCGATCATTTGGTGAATTTGTACGGCGCGGAGCATGTGGTGATCGGCACCGACTACCCCTACGACATGGGTTACTACAAGCCGGTGGATTTTGTGGAGAAGGCGAAGAACCTCACGCGCAAGCAGAAGGATTTAATCATCGGCGGCGTTGCGGCTAAATTGCTGGGATTGAAACGAAACCAAAAATAAAGAACCCGTCATTCCCGCGAAAGCGGGAA
>VFLF01000885.1 GCA_009885185.1 Nitrosomonadales bacterium
GAAGGCGTGTGTCCGCTCGCGCCGGGCTTCGACACCTGCGGCTGGTTCGCGCGTGACGCGGCGCTGCTGGCGCGGGTCGGCGAAGTGCTGCTCGGCGGTAAACCGGCGACGCATGGGCGCGTGCTGCTGGCACAGGATGCGTTCGCGCTGGCCATGCCGGATGCGCAACAGGCGCTGCAACCGGCGTTGGAACGGGTTTATAAAATTCTGGGCAAGGCCGAGCCGGTCACGGTGAGCAGCGAGGGACTCAACGATTGGTTTGAAGTGTTTCGCGTGATTCAGTTCGCCGAAATCTGGGAAACACATCGCGAGTGGGTCACGCGGGTGAAGCCGAATTTCGGCATCGCCATCGGAAAGCGTTTCGAAGCAGTGGCAAAAGTCACGCCCGCCGAGGTAGCGCAGATGAAGCCGCGCCGCGAGGAAATTGCCGCGCGGCTGGACAAAATGCTGGCCGGCAACGCCGTGCTGTTATTGCCGAGCGTGCCCGACGTCGCGCCGCTGCTCAATTGCCCGCACGATCAAACCACCGCGTTCCGTGAACGCGCGATGGGCATGTTGTGCATCTCCGGCTTGGGGCGTTTGCCGCAGGTGAGTTTGCCGCTGGCTGCGGTGAACGGGTTGCCGCTGGGGCTGTCGCTGGTGGCGGCGCGGGGGAATGATGAAATGCTGCTGGAACTGGCAAAGCAGATCGGGTGATTTAACCTGAAAACGGTCATGAGCCGGTAGCCAGTAGGATGGGTTTCACCCATCCTACGGTAACTGATCGAGGTTCAGTCCGCCGTCGCGCCTGATTCGCGCACCACTTTCGCCCAGAACGGAATTTCCTTGCGGATGAACGCGGCGAAATCCGCCGGCGACGACGAGGTTTCGATCTCCAGCCCTTCGCGCGCAAGACGCTCACGGATATGCGGCGCGCTGAACACTTTTTGCGCGGTGTCGTAAAGCTTGTTGACGACTGCGGGCGGCGTGCGTGCTGGCGTCCACAAACCCCACCAGCCGCCAACGTCGTAGCTGGGCAGCCCGGCTTCTTCGGTGCCAGGTATGCCCGGAATAATCGGCGAGTTCTTGCGTGTGGTGAGCGACAGTGCGCGCAACCTGCCACTGCGCACCTGCGGCAGCGCCACCGGCGGCGTGGCGATAATGACCGGCACTTCGCCCGCGAGTGTTGCCACCAGCGACGGGCCGCCGCCCTTGAACGGCACATGCACGAGGTTGATGCCGGCGATGCTGTTCAGCATCACGCCGGCCAGATGCGAAGGCGTGCCCGCGCCCGGCGTGCCGTAGCTCAATTTGCCCGGCTCGGCTTTCGCGCGCGCGATCAACTCCTTGAGCGAATTCACCGGCAACTTGGGAAACACCGCAACGATGGTGGTGAAATTCGCCACTTTGGTGATCGGCGAAAAATCTTTTTCCGGATCGAACGGCAGTTTTTTGTAGAGCGTGGGATTCACCGCGTGGCTGAAGCTGCCGCCCAGCAGCACCGTGTAGCCGTCTGGGTTGGCACGCGATACGATCTCCGAAGCGATGTTCGAGCCCGCGCCCGGTCGGTTATCGATGATGATCTGCTGGCCGAGCAGGCGGTTCATTTCTTCGCCCATGTTGCGTGCGATGAAATCGCCCGAGCCCCCGGGCGGAAATCCAACCACCAGACGAATGGGCTTTTCGGGCCATGATTGCGCCTGTGCTGGCCCCGCCAGTACGACCGCGGTCGGGAACAAGAGCAGGATAGTCATGCGCAAGGCGTGTACGTGTTTCATGAGTCGGTGTCGAAGAGAATTTGATTTTTTCTTGATTCCCGCTTGTGGACACGGTTCCGGCGCTATGTCTTCCCGCTTACCAACCCCGCCCGCTGTTCAATCAGCGTAAAAATCACGCTGGTGTCTTTTTCACCGAGGCCCGCGGCCAACGCTGCCTGTTGGTAGTGCTGCGCCATGTTGGAAAAACTCACCGGCACATGCACTTCTTTGGCGATGGCGTGGAAGGTGTCGAGGTCTTTGTTCATCAGCGCGACCTTGAAGCCGGGATCGAAGTTGCGCGGGATCAGCGCGCGATCGACGCGCGCCAGCGCATTGCTGTTGCCGCTGCTGGTCTTGATGATGTCGGCCATGACCTTGAGATCAATGCCGGCTTTCAGGCCGACGGCAAACCCTTCCATCATGTTGCAGGCGTTGACCGTGGACATCATGTTGTTGATGGCCTTCACGGTATTAGCGGCGCCCGCCGGGCCGACGTGATAAATGTTCGCGCCGATGGCCTCAAGCATCGGCCGCACGCGCGCCAGCACCGCCGCGTCGCCGCCGGTCATCACGGCAAGTGTCGCGGCGCGCGCACCGGTTACGCCGCCGCTCACCGGCGCTTCGAGAAATTGCAGGCTGCGTGCCTTGGCCGCTGCTTCGATCTTGCGCGGCGTCGAGGGCAGCACGCTGCTTAAATCCACCAGTGCCGCGCCGGATTTCGCCAGCGCGACCGCGCCGTTGTCTCCCAGATAAAATGCCTCCACTTCGGGGGTGCCCGGCAGCGAGGTGAACAACACGTCGCAGTGCGCGACCGCCGCCGCCGCTGAGGCCGCGCCCTTTGCGCCCTCCGCCACCAGGTTTTGCATGGTGGCCCGATTCAGATCGAACACCGTCAGCGCGTAACCCTTCTTGAGCAGGTTCAGGGCCATCGGGTTGCCCATATTGCCCAAGCCGACAAATCCCACAGTGGTTGTCATGAGAGTCTCCTGCCTTAACGCACGTTGAACACCAGCTTGCCGCGAAAGTGACGCCCTTCGCTGACCTTATGCGCGGCGGCGGCTTCGGATAATTTGTACGTCGTGATCTCCGGCACGCGCACCGCGCCGCTGGCTACCAGCGCGATGATGTGTTCCAGATGCGGGCGATCACGTCCCACCTGCGGGCGCAGCGATTGCACGTCTGCACGCGGCGATACCGGCGCTTTTGCGCCAGCCGCGATCGACGCCGCGCGTCCGCCTGCACGCAGCACCGCGAACGAACGCTGCGTCACGTCGCCGCCCACGGTGTCGAACACCGCGTCGATGCCGGAGACGACCTGGGTGAAATCATCCTTGTTGTAATCGATGATCTGATCCGCGCCGAGCTTGCGCAGATAATCGTGGTTCGCCGCGCTCGCGGTGGTGATGACGCGCGCGCCGATGTGTTTGGCCGCCTGGATCGCAAAGCTCGCCACGCCGCCTGCGCCGCCCTGAATCAAAATCGTTTCGCCGGATTTCAGTTTCAGCGTGTCTTCTATCGACACCAGCGCAGTCAGGCCGATCAACGCCAGCGCCGCGCACTCCACGTGCGACAGATGGGCGGGTTTTTTCGCGAGGATGGATGCCTTGATGGCGATCTTTTCCGCATACGCTTGCTCCTGCCCGACATCGCACACGCCGAACACCTCGTCGCCGACTTTAAAATCGGTTACGCCCGCGCCGAGCGCACACACCACGCCGGAGAAATCGCGCCCCGGTATGTACGGCAGATCCGTGATCGGCGCATACGAACCCGCGCGCACTTTCCAATCCGCGCCGTTGACGCTGGCGGCGTGTACATCCACCAGCACCTGGCCCGGCGCGGGCACCGGGTCTTTGATCTCGCCGTATTCCATGACCTCGGGCCCGCCGTGTTTTCTGAAGAACGCTGCTTTCATAATCATTCCTTAAATATTGTTTAAAAACAAATACTTACGTAATTTCGGCGTCAAGGGCGAGTTACGCCGCTTCCTGCATGCGCAGCAGCCGCGCCGCTTCTTCCAGGCGCGCATCTTCGATCTCGCTCAGCACGCTGCTGATATCCACCGCGCCCGCTTCGCGCTCAAACGTGCCGGTCAGCACGGTGTCGATAGTAAGCTCACCGCGCTGATACCAATCCCAGATTTCCGGGCCGAAGTCTGTGTGCAGCAGTTCGGGCGCGAAGCGGCCAAAAAAATCACGCAGATTCACCACATCGCGCAGCAGCATGCGCTGCGCGTGGTTGTTGCCGGCGGCGTCCACCGCCTGCGGCAGATCGATAATCACCGGGCCTTCCGCGCCGAGCAGAATGTTGAACTCCGACAAATCGCCATGCACCACGCCCGCGCACAACATGCGCACCACCTGCAACAGCAACATCGCATGCTGCGCGCGCGCCTGCTCGGGCGTGAACAGCACATCGTTCAGTCGCGGCGCGGCTTCGCCGGTTTCATCGGTCACCAGTTCCATCAACAGCACGCCGTCGATAAAATTCAGCGGTGCGGGCACGCGCACGCCGGCGGCGGCAAGGCGATACAGCGCATCCACCTCGGCGCTTTGCCATGCAGCCTCTTGTGACTCACGGCCATACTTGCTGCCCTTGGCCATGGCGCGCGCCTGACGGCTGTTTTTGGTTTTGCGGTTCTCGGTGTAATCGACGGCCTGGCGAAAGCTGCGGTGGGTGGCTTCCTTGTAGACCTTGGCGCAGAAAACATCGTCGTCGCGGCGCACCACGTAGACTGCGGCTTCCTTGCCGCTCATCAATTGCAGCACCACCGTGTCGATCAGGCCTTCCTCGATCAGGGATAGCAGGCGTTTGGGCGGTTTCATGGGGGCATTGTACGCCAAGGGCCGGGGCATTCGATACGAGGCGGTCTGCGGCGGTAGTTGACGCAGTTACATTCCGGCAGGCCAAAAAGCAAAGCCCCGCGATGATCTCGCGGGGCTTTGCTGCAATAAAACGTCTTGCTGCGCTATTTCGTCACGCAAAGTGACGTATGCCGGCCTGTGATGACCGGTTTTAGGGGTGAAATGCAGGATATTTCATCGATAGATTTTCCTCCATTCGGCTGCGTCATTCTGGTCAAGGTAACCCTCAAAACACCGGATCGAGGGTGGTCATCTTCCGTCCGCATCAGGTACACCCGACAGAGGGGCGCGCACAACAGCGGATGTTTCGGTTAATGACCCTTTACTATCGTTATGCCTGAAAGTTGCCTTGACCAGAAGAACGCAGTTAAAAAGATTATCGGCTGCGCAGGATAAAAGTTGAGGACTTTTGTTCCAGCGTTACAGGTCGTGTTCGCTATCCCAATCCTCGTTGACACTGTCGCCAGCGTTAATCGAGGTGCTTTGCGATTCCTCGCATAATCCCTCATCGGCAGCGGGCGCCAAGTCAACCTCCGCGTCAAACGCGGCCAGATCGGCATTGACGCGCCGCCCAGTGTAGCGGTCGAGCGGGTGGCAGATGTGGCGCGGAAGGTCCCATTGTGCAGCGCGTTTTGCAGCAGCCAAAGCAACCGTCGGATCGAACAGTGCAGCGTAGCTGGATTGCAGGGGCAAGGCTTGCTTCATTTCATCCTCCGTCAGGTAAGTTGGAAACCGGTGACGACTTGCAACGGTTTCCACTTTACAGCGTCGATGCGCTCGAGGAAGTGGATGTAGCTCCAGATTAATTGTAGGAAACGCGCCTACGCTCCAGAGTCAGCGTTGCGGCTCTGCCTTCAGCAGCAGCCGCGCAAAATGCCGTCCGATGAAATCCTGTCCGGCCGTTAATGGCAGCCGCTCTTCATTCAGGCTGGGATCGAACAGATTTTCCGGCGCATCGATTTCGTAGAGGTTCAGGTAATTGCCCGCCGGATCGGCGCCGATCTGCACGGCATGCGGCGCGTGTTGCAGTTGCCAGGCGCGATGCACGCCGGGCAGCGCCAGCACGCGTTGGATGTGCCGTGCATTATCGGACTCGAATTGGCTTTGCCGCGCGGCGTCGCCACGTACATGGTATTCGCAGCGCGCCCAGCAACGCCCCGCGCGCGGGTCTTTTTCCGTGAGCGACAGCACGCGGTAAAACACGCGGCCCCAGTTACCCATGTCGCGGCGCCAGGGTTCCTTTTCCATCACGGGCGGCGGCGGGTTCGACGGAAACGACTTGAACACGCCGGGTTCCGTGATGGTGTAAATCTGCTGATACTCCTGCTCCATCACGCCGTCGTTGTAATTGTGGTCGCTGAAATTGCCGCCGCGCAGCTCGCGTGTGCGCCACGCGGTGGCGTAGCCCGGCTTGTTCGCCAGCTCCTGAATATGATCGTCGAAGTGCCTGTTGAATCCGGTATCGAATTCCTTGTTCGTGAGATCAAACCGCACGAAGCCCAGATAGGGGAATGCCTTGATGTCTATCACGTGAGTTTCCTGGAGGGCGACTACACGGGACTCGAACGCAAGCCATAGGCCTGACCGCCGATCAGCAGATACTCGACGCGCGTGAAGGCCCCGCCTTTTTCGTCCTTGAAGGTGTAGCCAATCGCCGCCACCGTGTCGCCCACTTTGGGCTCCGGGATTTTCCACGCCTCAATGCGGATCATCGGCGACAACTCTAGCGTCCAGTCGCCGCGCCGCTTGGGTGCGGTGGCCGCTGTGAGTATCTTCGCGGCATCGATGTTGATCGATTGCGCGGGCATTTTGCGCGTGGCCAGATCAGCAGGCACTTTGGCGTCCGCGCTCATGGTGACGATCAATTCGGCGTGCGGGTTTTGCCATTTCACGGTTTTCACGCGGCCCTCGATGTAAATCGGACGCGTTTCGTCAAAGCTGTTCCAGCCGTGATGAGCGTATGCGCGATGGGCGAACAAGGCCAGTGGGGATGCAGCAAGGAATGCGACAAGTAGTTGACGACGGTTCATGATGTCTCCCGGGCAGGTTAAACCAGTTTATACATAGGCGATCCAGCGACCACGGAATATTACCGCGATCCATCGTAGTTCGGAGCGTAATCATGGACGGGGAATGCTATCAAGCGAAAGAGAGGGGCGTGCGTGGTGGTTGACCGCTCGCGATGTGCGGGGATAAATTGCGACTAATGCAAAAAGGTGGTTTAAAACTTCTATGCGCCGAGGTAAACCGTTGCATTTCCCGGGACAGGACGCAGTGAAACCCTTCAACCACAGCGCGTACTGGCGCAACCGCGCGCTGCTGCTGTCGATCGGGTGCTGGACCGTTTTGGTCCCGGTGATCTACTATGGCTGGCCCGATCGGGCGTGGAACGGGTGGCCGGTCTGGGTGCAGATATTCCTGCTCGTGATGTTCGTCGGTGCGACCCTGGGCCTTATCGCTGCCTTCTGGCTGCATATCGAGGCCCGCGCCTTCGAGCGCCTGCAGGCTGCTCATCGCGGCGGAAAAGTTCTGGTGCGATGGCGCCTTTCAGCGGAAGACTGGGAAAGGTTCAAGGCGCTCTCGGCGCGCGAGGGCGTGCTGCCCCCGGACGCCATCGCCCCGTCCGAAGGCTTCGAGTGCTACGCTACCGCCGACGCGGCGCAGGTTGGCCCCATGTTCCTCAACGCCATGGGGCTGGGCGTCGTGTCGAGCGTCACCTACCTGGGCGGTCCGCCCGGCGCGATCCGGGTCGATGCGATCGCCGCAGCGGGCGCGACGGTTCAGCGCGTGGTGCGCCAAACCATAGTGGTACCCGTCGGGAGCGATCATCGTGCCGCCCGTTTCCTTCATGCGGCCTGGCTGTGGCGGCAACGTCTGATTGGCTCCACCGCCGCTCGCTCGTCTGCGGGGCGGCTGTTCGCATGGGCCATTGCCGCGCTGCTGCTGGGCGTCGTCCTTTGTACGTGGTCGATTTGGCAGTTCGATTTGCTTGAGGCCGTAAGCGAACGCGGCGAACCACCGCACTGGATGCTCATCCTGGGCACGATTCTGATCGTGCTGGGCGGCCCGTTATCGCTGCGCTTCCGGATGGACTGGTTGCGCCAAGCGCGCGCAAGCCGCGGGGAGCCCATCGCGGGCTGGCAGGTCGAGGCCGATGCGTGGCGCGCTTTCCTGGACGCCGAAGCGGCAGCGAATGCGAAGCCCAATGCGAACTATAATCTCATCGAGCTTGCGGCGCTTGCGCCGCCGCTCAGCGTCGAGGCGTGCGGCGAGACGCTGAAAATCGGCGGCCAAGTGATCGACATCGGCGCGCTGGCGGCAAAGGGCGTCAAATCCGTCGTATGGATCGATGGCCAATGTCCGGCAATCGAACTGACTGGTGTCTATCATGCGCGCGTGGGAGCGTTCTCGCGGCTCGCGAAGCCGTCGGGCGACTGGGGCGAGTTCGTGTTGCGCTTTCCGGTGCCGCCCGCTGCGCAGGACGCAGGCCGGCGCGTCGTCGAAGACTGGCGCCGGCGGTTTCCTGCTGCGCGCTAGACAGCTTGTCTCGCGAGCCGACTAAACGTAAGCAATCCAGCGACCGCAGAATATGACCGCGATCCATATCAGTATGGACAAGGCCGCTTGAAATTGGGTGATGGCGATCAGATGCATCGTCTCCAGCGTGGGGTAGGCGCAAGCGTTGGTTTTCGCGGATTGATTGTGCGTGGTTGACCGCTCGCGATGTGCGGGGATACATTGCGACTTATGCAAAAGGGTGGCTTGAAATTTCTATTCGCGCCGAGGTCGGGCAGTGGCGGCGGGTATTGAAATAGCCGGAAGACCTCATGGATACCGCACTCGTGGTTTTCCTATTGGGCATTGCGTTGGTGGCGATCATCGCTCTGCCAGCCTGGCTCGGCCGCCGGGCGCAGGCTAAACCATTGACGCTGGATGAGGCGTCCAAGCCTGCGAGATCGCCGACACTGGCCACCATGCGCGATGTGGATGCGTCCCCGCTCGCGCGCTGGCTGTACGACCAGGCTTGCAGGCAAACAGGCATGGATTTCGGCAACGATCCATTGGCGCTAACGCGTATCGTTGAAGCTGCTGTTAAAGCGCAAACGGAAATCAACGAGTCCGGCGCCGCATCAATTGCTCTGCCTTACATCGGCGCGGACAGCAAAGGGCCGAAACACGTTGAACTACAAATCACACGCGAGCAGGCCAGCTCGTTGCGCCATCGACAGTAGTGGGCAAATTAATTGCCCATGCCCACGACGGTGGCGGTGTCCCCGTTCAGTTTCACCAGCACATAGCAGCATAAAAGCTTCTTGCTGCCGACGCCGACCATGCGATCGTTAGGTTTGAGCAACTGATCGCGTATCTTGACGCGGGATGCATCGGTTACCGGGCGCGCCTTTTCATAGGCCATGACGCCGATGATTTCGTTGGGCATGTCCCTGGGGTCGGCAGTGGCAAGCACTTTCTGGAAGTAAGCCTGTACTTCCGCCTTGCTCTTGAGCAATACGCCATCATCGTTCACGAACGGTGCGTCGGCAAGCTTCATAATGGCCGCGACGTTTTTGGCCGCCATGGCCTTGAGAAACTCTGTGGCGATCTGTCGTGCGACAGTGTCGGCATCAGCCGCGAGGCTCACCTGCGACAAACCCATGGTCAAAACCATAGTCAAACCGATTGCCAGCATTTTCCAGAACGTTTTCATTTTCGATCTCCCTGAAGTGAAACTCCGGTTCTATTCCAGGCCGCTCAGTTGCGAACATCCTGCAACAATCGCTAAACATAAGCGATCCAGCGACCGCAGAATATGACCGCGATCCATATCCCTATGGACAAGGCGGCTTGAAATCGGGTGAGGGCGCTAGTGTCATCCAGCGCGCCGCGCGCATGCAGCGCACCCGCATTCGCGCCGGCGACGCACAACAAACCCATCTTGATAATAAACGCAGGATTGCCGATGAAGTCTCCAATGCGGCTGATGAACATGGTCAGCCCGGTGAGCAGTGCCAGCGCAAAGCCGGCGAGCGTCCACGGCAGCAGCGTCTTCGCTAATAGCCGCGCATTAATGGCGCGAATCACGCCCAGCAAGCGCAGATCCACGATCCACAGTGTGCCGAACACCATCGCGATAGCGATGATATGCGTCGTTTCCAGCGTAGGGTAAGCGTAGGCGTTGGTTTTGAGCCAAACGATGGGCGCCCATTGGTTAAGCGCATCGAGCACGGTGGGAGTGGACATAACTGCGGGCGTGATTTAACTATCTGTTTTATTGAATTATTTTGTAGAGAATATCAGCGTGCACCACGCAGTCTACCTTACCCTCTTGGTTCTGTTGAATGCGTGCACGGCGTCGCCGTGATGGCCCTGTGAATGGTCTTGTCACGCAGCGGAATTTGTTATCGTAGCGGTTCAACAGAAGAGGAGGAGGCAGGATGGTTCATTTTTTTCAGGGCGCGCGGGGCGTCGGGTTCGGTGCGTGTGTTGTGTGGCTGATATATATTTCCTTTGTTGCCTGTGTGCAGGCGCAATCCACGCCCGCAATCGCACTGGCCAACTACCCCACCAAACCCGTGCGCGTGATCGCCTCCGTGCAGCCCGGCGACACCTGCGACGTGCTGGTGCGGCTGATCGGCTACAAAATGGGCGAGCGACTCGGGCAGCAGTTTGTCATCGACAACCGCGTTGGGGCCAGCGGACAGATCGGCCATGCCATGGTGGCGCAGGCGCCGCCCGATGGCTACACGCTGGGCTGCGGCAACGGCGGCTCAATGGCGATTGTGCCGCACGCGTTCAAGAAAGTGCCTTACGACGCCTTGAAGGATTTCACGCCGATTGCCTTGATCGCCACCAACTTCATGGCGCTGACCGTGGGCAACGCGTTTCCCGCGCGCAATGTCGCCGAGTTTATCCAGCACGCCAAGGCGAATCCGGGCAAGGTGTCCTTCGGTTCGAACGGCGAAGGCGCGTTCATGCACTTTGCCACCGAGGTGTTCCGCAGCCAGGCCGGGTTCACCTATTTGCATGTCCCTTTCAAGGGTTTTCCACAGTTGGCGGGCGAGATTGTTTCCGGACGGGTAGATGCGGCGCTGGGCTCATTTCCGGCGGTGCATCCCTATGTGCAATCCGGTCGCATGCGGATTTTGGGCATCGCACGCGCCACGCGGCTACCGAGTCACCCGGATTACCCGACCATCGCAGAGTCGCTGCCGGGGTATACGTCGGGCGGCTGGTTCGGCTTTGTCGGGCCAGCGGGAATCCCGCGCGACATCGTGACCAAACTTAACCGCGAGGCCAACGCGGCGATGAAGCTGCCGGAGATACGCGACAAAATGACGGGATGGGCCCTTGATGTGATAACCGAATCGCCGGAGCACTTCGCCAATTTCATCCGCGCCGACCATGCGCGCTACGGCAGGATTGCCAAGGAAATCGGCTTGAAGGCGCAGTAAATCAGGCAGACCGGGTCTGCGTAAATAACGCTTTTATTTGCGCGATCTCGTCAGCGAATTCCGGCGAGCGCAAAAAAGCCAGCACGTAGCGATCCGGGCGCAGAATCAGCGCCCGCGCGCGCGCCGCCCGCAACTGGGCTTCCAGCACGCCGTCGCAATCGCGCACGACCACACATGCAGGGGGCGCATCCTGCGGAAATGGTTGATCTTTGCGAACGGCCAGCACCAGAATGATGGGCGCGTCCGCAAAAGCCTCGCGCACCAGGTGCGGCGCGTCCCAGCCGATGCACGCAAAGCCGCGCCCCAGCACCTCGTCGAGCAACACGCGCTCGCCGCCGGGCAGCTCCACCTGCGGCTGCACGAACAGTTGTCCCGAACGCATGACCGCACCCGGCGCGGCATCGGGCACGAAAAAGCCCGCATCGAAACGCGGCTTGGGTTTGAATTTGAGTTGCAACACGTAATCGCGCGCCGGCGGGTAAAGACTCACCACGCGCAGCGCGCCCTGCATCAGCATCGCCGACACGCGTGATTTCGGCTGCATGAAGGCGCCGATGCGAAGCGCCATGCGAATCAGCGCCCACGCGTGTGGTGCGCGCTCGGCAGCGTAGGTATCCAGCAGACGCGGCCCCAACTCGCCGCGCACCACGGCGGCGAGTTTCCACGCCAGATTGGCGGCGTCGCGCACGCCGCTGTTCATGCCCTGCCCGGCGAACGGCGGCGACAGGTGCGCGGCGTCCCCGGCGAGAAACACGCGGCCCTTGCGCCAGGTTTCCGCCATGCGTGCATGAAAGGTGTAGACCACCTTGCGCACGATGGGCAGCGCGGCGTCGGCGGGCACGCGTTCGCGCATCGATTGGCGGATGGATGCCTCATCAAGCACGTCGTCCGGATTCTCATGCGGGTGCAGCATGAATTCGTAACGCAGCGTGCTGTGCGGGCCGGGCAGCCGAATGGCAGGGCGCCGCGGATCGCAATACGTGCGAGTGTGAATGAACGCATCCTCGCGGCCTTCGAGATCAACGATCAGCCAGCGCTCGGCAAAGGTGGCGCCGCGCATCGCGATGCCGAGGCTCTCGCGCACGGTGCTGCTCGCCCCGTCGCAGGCCACCAGCCAGTCACAGGTGACCGTGCGCGTGTCGTTGCCGTGCTGGAGCGTCAGCGTGATCTTGTTGCCGGTTTCGGCAAAGCCGGTGAGCGCATGGCCCATGCGCACCGCAACGTGCGGATGGCGTTGCAGTGCATCGAACAGCGCCGCTTCAAACAAGGGCTGGCGAAACGCATTGCGCCTGGCAAAGCCGTATTCACGCGAGGACGGCATCACCTGCGCGAACACCTCGCCCCTCAAGGCATGGTAATGCACGCCATAGCCCTGCACGATATCGGGCAGCACACGATCAAGCGCGCCCATGTTTTGCACCGCGCGAAGGCTTTCATCGTCGATCGACACCGCGCGCGGCTCGTTTACAGTGGCGGCATGGCGCTCGACCAGCAA
>VFLF01000460.1 GCA_009885185.1 Nitrosomonadales bacterium
AGGCATAGGAAGCTCCCATGGCGGCGGCCAGCGAAAATTCTTCTTCCTTCAGATCGTGCGAATAGGCATTCAGCGTCGGATGAAGTGCGCGGTGCAGCAGGTAGTCCGTGTGCGGCAGTCGTATGTCTTCGGGGACGCTCTGGCCGATGGTCACGTAGTGCAGTGTCAGGCGATGGCGGATAGCGCAATCCAGCGCGGTGGCAAGACTCGCCGACTCGTCGAGCTTGGTGATAATGCCGCCGTGCAACCCGCCCTTGGCGTAGGCGCCGATGACTTCATCCAGCGTCGCGGCATTGGCGGTGGCATTGAGCAACAGCAGCCGCTTGACCGAGACGCCGCACGCGCTCAGCATCGCACTTTGTTCCGCCACCAATTGATCGCGCTGACTCATGCCGACGGTGTCGATCAGCACGGTTTTTTTGTCGCGCAGTTTCGCCAGCGTAGCCGCCATGTCGGCGGTGTCCTTGACGGCATGCACCGCGACGCCGAGGATTTTGCCGTACACACGCAGCTGGTCGTGCGCGGCGATACGGTAGCTGTCGGTGGTAATCAACCCAAGACTGGCGGCGCCGTATCGCACCACGCAGCGCGCCGCCAGTTTGGCGACGGTCGTGGTCTTGCCGACGCCGGTCGGCCCCACCAACGCATACACGCCGCCCTCAGAGACCAGTGCTTCGTGCATCATGGTGCGCAACAGGTTTTTGATTTCCGTGGCGATGGCCTTTTGCGCCGCCGGCATTGCGGCCTGCTCCGGCAGCACCGTCACCAACTGGCGCGACAGCAGCGGCGAAAAACCCGCCTTGAGCAGCACCTGCATCATCCCGGCGCGCGCCGGTGCGCGCTGCTGAAGTCCCGACCATGCCATGCTGGACAGTTCATTCTGCAACAGGGATTTCATCGACGCCACTTCACGCATCAGGTTTTGCACGATGCCGTCGGTGGCTGGCATCGGTGCCGGTGCCTGCTTCGGAGACGACGCCTGCTGCTGTGGCGCCGATGGCGGCGGCACAATAATGACTGCCGGCTCCTGCACGGCACGATCCAACGCCGCCGTCGACAGGGCCGTGACTTCGATGCCGCCGTCGAAGGGGCGATTCGACACAATCAGCGCGTCGGCGCCGAGCGCCTGACGGACCTTGTGCAGGACTTCACGCGACGTTTTTCCGGAAAACTTTTGGGGACTCATGATTTGCTCCCGATAACGGAGGTAACTTTGATGGAACGAGAATCAGGCACTTCGGCATGCGCCAGCACGGTCAGTTGCGCGATGCCACGCCGCAAAAAGCGCGACAGCACCGGACGTAGTACGCCTTGCGTCAACAGCACGGCGGGCAAGCCCAGTTGTTCCTGCCTTTGTGCGGCGGCCTGCGTGCCGCGCAGCAGGGTGTCTGCCAGATCCGGCTCAAACACCAGGCCGTCGCCCGCGCCGGCCTGCGTGCTTTGCACCAGCACGCGCTCCAGGTCCGGATCGAGCGCCATCACCTGCAATTCGGATTTGCCGGGGAACATTTGCTGCACAATGGCGCGACCCAATGCCACTCGCACCAGCGCGGTCAATTCGCCCACGTCCTGCGTGCGCGCGGCATGCGCCGCGATCACTTCGACGATGGTGCGCATGTCGCGGATATGCACGCTTTCTTCCAGCAGGTTGCGCAGCACGCGCTGCAGCGTCACCATCGGCAATAGCTTCGGCACCACATCGTCCACCAACTTCGGCGTATCGCGCGATAAATGGTCGATGAGTTGTTGTAGTTCTTGCCGGCCCAGCAGGTCGGCGGCGTTGGCATGGATCAGTTGACTGATATGGGTCGCCACCACGGTACTGGCATCGACCACGGTGTAACCTTGCTGCTGTGCGACGTCGCGTTGCGCGGCATCGATCCACACCGCCGGCATCCCGAACGCGGGATCCTGTGTGGCGGTTCCCGCAATCGGCGCACTCACGCGGCCGGGATTGATGGCCAGAAACATGCCTGGCAGCGCCTCGTGCGCGCCGATCTCCACGCCCTTGAGCGTGATGCGATAGCCATTGGGACGCAGATCCAGGTTGTCGCGAATATGAATGACCGGCGGCAGAAATCCCACGTCCTGCGTAAACTTGCGGCGTATCGCCTTGATTCGACGAAGCAGCTCCCCATCCTGCCCCTTATCCACCAGCGGAATCAGGCGAAATCCGACTTCCAGCCCCAGGGTATCGACGGGTGTCACGTCGCTCCAACTCACATCCAGCGCCTCCGGTGCCGGCAGTGCCGCCGCAGGTGAGCTGCTGGACTCTGGCGGCGCCAACAGACGCTGATGCGTAAAATACGCAGCCGCCACAAAACCAGCGGCAAGCGCCAGGAACGCGATGTGCGGCATGCCGGGCACCATGCCCATCACACCGATAATTGCGCCGGTAATCACCAACGGCAGCGGCTTGGCGATGACCTGCGCCATCAACTGCTGGCCGGTATTCTGGTCGGTGCTGACGCGGCTCACCACCAGGCCGGCGGCGGTTGAAACCAGAAGCGCCGGAATCTGCGCCACCAGTCCGTCGCCAATCGTCAGCAAAGTGTAGACCTTGGCTGCACTCGCCACGCTCATATCGTGCTGTAGCACGCCGACGATCAAGCCGCCGATGATGTTAATCAGCAAAATAATGATGCCCGCCACCGCATCGCCGCGCACGAACTTGCTGGCGCCGTCCATGGAACCGAAAAAATCCGCCTCCTGCGAGATCACCGCGCGGCGCTTGCGCGCTTCTTCTTCTCCGATCAGGCCGGCATTCAGATCGGCGTCGATCGCCATCTGTTTGCCGGGCATCGCATCCAGCGCGAAACGCGCGCCGACTTCCGCGATGCGTCCCGCGCCCTTGGTAATCACCACGAAGTTGATGACCACCATGATGACGAATACCACCAGACCGACCGCGTAGTTGTCGCCGACCAGAAAGTGTCCGAATGACTCGATAACCTTGCCGGCCGCGCCCGGTCCGGTATGGCCTTCCAGCAACACCACGCGCGTGGACGCGATGTTGAGTGACAGCCGCAGCAGCGTGGTGACCAGCAACACGGTTGGAAACACGGCGAAGTCCAGCGGCTTCACGGTGTTCATCGCCACCAGCAACACCATGATGGAAAACGCGATGTTGAAGGTAAACAGCATATCGAGAACGAATGGCGGCAGCGGCAATACCATCATCGCCAGCAGCATCACGATCAGCACCGGCGCCGCGCTGCCGCGCAGCAATTCCATGGCTGACATGCGCGGCAGATTCATCGTGCCGATCATGACAGCGCCCCTTGTGCTCCATGTACTTCACCCGCTTCAAGCGGATCCAGTTCCGCCGGCACCGCCACCGGCGCCAACGGTTTCGGCGCCAGGCCGCCTTGATCCTGATAGCGGCGCAACTGGAACACGTACGCCAGCACCTCCGCCACCGCGGCATAGAGTTTTTCCGGAATTTCGGTGCCGATCTCCGCATGGTGGTACATGGCACGCGCCAACGCCGGGGACTCCAGCACCGGCACATGATTCTGCTCGCCCACCTCGCGTATTTTCGCCGCCACCAGATCCGCGCCCTTGGCCACCACGCGCGGCGCACCCGCGCTGTTGTCGTCGTAACGCAGCGCCACCGCGTAGTGTGTCGGGTTGGTGACGATCACCGAAGCGCTGGGCACGTCGGCCATCATGCGCCGCCGCGCCATGGCACGCTGCTGGTTGCGGATGGCCGCCTTGATGTGCGGATCGCCTTCGCTCTCCTTGTGCTCCCGCCGCAGTTCTTCACGCGTCATTTTGAGATCATTGGCGTGGCGCCAAATCTGGAACGGCACGTCGATGACGGCCACCAGCGCCAACGCACCGGCGATCAACAGAAAACTCGCCCCGGCAATGCGCGACAGTTGCGCGATGCCCGCGTCCAGCGGCAGCAGCGCAATTTGCTCCAGCGGTGCGCGGTAATGCCATATCACGGCCACGCCCACCACTGCGATAAGCAGGGATTTCAGTACCGCCTTGAGCAGTTCCGCAGCGCCGCGCCACGACAAAATTCTCGCTATGCCGGCAAAAGGACTGATGCGCTTCACGTCGAATCGCAGCGCTTTCGAGGTAAACAACCAGCCGCTGAGAAGCTGCGGCACCACGAACGCGACCACCAGTAACAGCAGCAACAGCGGCGCCATCGCCGATCCCGCCTCGAATACGCTTTCATGGAGCAGCAACGACATGCGCGACGTATCGGAGACCATGTCGGCGTCCACACGCATGCCGCGTTCTACCAGCGCACCCAGCCGCCGGAAAAAATCCGCACCCAGAAACCACAGCCCGCCCGCGGCCGCGATCAGCATCGCAAAAGTCGTCAGCTCCTGCGAGCGCGCAACCTGTCCTTCTTCGCGCGCCTGCTCCAGGCGCTGCGCCGAAGCTGACTCGGTGCGTTCGGTGTCACTCTCTTCAGCCATGAGAATTCATTGAAAAAGTCATGGCCCAGTATCCGTGGCGGGCGCACCGAAGCATCGTTGAAAAAGGCGGTAATTGCGCGGGCTATTCGTAAACTATTCCCATCCAGCCCGACCGCATGCGCTGCGGCGGTTCAGTCCGGTGAATCCCCGGCGCAAGGATCGGGAATCGCGATGCCGTACCACGTCAGGTCGGCGGCAGCACTTGCGGCCACATCCTTCACACGCTGCGCCACGTCGCCGGGCGTCATATTCAGCCACTCGCCTATGGCCTCGTAGTCATGCGGCAGCGCCGCATCATCCCAGCCATGCGCCGAATGCCGCGCCACCGCCACGGCGTATTCAACATTCAGCACCCGCGGATTGCGCACGTGATGCACATCCATCAGCGCATGCAGCAGATCCGGCAATTGCCAGGCCTTGACCATCGCCAACTGCAAATCAATAAGGTGAAAACCCAGCACCGCTTTCTGCGCGGCCTCGCTGCGCATCGCGCGATCATGCTGTTGCATGCCTACCATGGCTCCCGCGCAATCCGGCGCGTAACTCCACAACAGCATTTCCGCCAGATCATGCAGCAGCGCCGCCACCATGACCTCCTCGGGGTCGATATCCCGGCGCAACCGCGCCCAGTCCCGCGCGTACAGCGCGGCATGTCGCGCCCGGTTCATCACCGTCAACATGCCATTGAGTGCCACCGCGTCATGGGCGAGCTCATCCTCGATCACGCGCTGCACACCGAAGTGATCATAAAACGGCGACAGCCCCAGCATCATCAGCGCGTGCGCAATGGTCGTGATGTCAGTCATGCGCCGGCGTCCGCGATGCTGCTGAAGATAACGCAGCACTTTCGCTGTCATGAACGGATCGTGCAGCACCGCATCCGCGACGCGCTGCGGCGAAGTGCGCTCGCCATCGGCGCGCAGGGAGTCCAGTTCCGTCACGCTGCGCGCAAGCACCGGCAGATCGACGTTGGCCAGCCTGCCCACCCACCGTTCGATGGACAGTTTTCTGATCACATGCGCCATACGTACAGAGTTGAATTCACGGCGTCCCTCAGCGTGATGCGTTGCGCGGGCGGCACGCCGGGTATGCAAAAGCCGTTACTGATGAGAAGGCTGCCGGGACACATTTCACGGCGCGCCTTTTCCCACACTTGGGCCATCGGCGCCGGCGACAGATAGGCGTAGACAACATCATGGGTTGACCAGTCGATGCCCCAGAAATCCCCCCATTGCGCGCGTATCGCGCGATGGCGCAATGCCCGCCAGCGGCTGACGAGATACGGCAGCGGTGACAGTTCCACGCCGCAATAACAGCCGTCGGGACGCCGCCGTGCCAGATGCATCAGCATCGTCCCGGTGCCGCAACCGAGATCGATAAAACGAAATCCGCCATGCCGTGGCAACAACGTGCCGACCGCCTCCGCGGCAAGCCGGCTCGACAAAAACAGCGGCACGCGCTGACTCCACGCCGCGCCGTTGACCAGCAACAGCAGGCAAAATGCGGCGAGAAACACCGATGGCGGCAGCTCCACGTGCAACAACAGGTACAACGCCGGAAAGAACAATAAATTGATCGGCGCCCACCACCACGGCAATCCGGCGGCCCTGCCGATGACGGTTGCGGCTACGCTCTCGATACAGAGCCACGCACCCAGTGGTAATGGCGACTCCCAGACTGTCGCCGCGACAAGGCAGATCGCCATACACGACAAATGAATCGCGACGGCAAGGCACACCGGTGAACGCGGCGCTGTCCACGGCAGGGCATTAGCGCGCGGCTGCATCCAGCGCCTCCTTGGTGACAGGCTCGGCCTTGCTCGCCGCCAGGGTGCCGCTGGCCTTTCTCAGCGATTCCTCTGCTTGCGAATTGAGCACAATAATGGCGATGCGGCGGTTCGAGGGGCTGTTGGCATCAGCCGGGTCGAACAGCACCACCGATGCCATGCCTACCACGCGCTTGATTTTGCCGTTCTCGATACCGCCTTCGATCAACACGCGCCGCGACGAATTGGCGCGGTCGGCGGATAGTTCCCAGTTGCTGTAACCGCGCTCCCCGGAAAGAAAAGGTTTGGCATCGGTGTGTCCGGTGAGTGTGATGCCATTGGACACTTCGTTCAGCGGTTTGCACAGCGAGAGCAGAATCTCGCGCGCATACGGCTTGAGATGCGCGCTGCCCAGATCAAACATGGGCCGGCTCTTCTCGTCGACGATCTGGATACGCAGTCCCTCGCTGGTAATGTCGATCAGCAACTGATCGCGGTATTCGCGCAGAAACGGACTGGCGTCGATCAATTGATCGATTTTTCCTTTCAGCGCCTTGAACCGCAGGGCTTCGTGACGCGTCACTTCGCCCTGCGCCTCGCGGATATTGAAGCGCCGCTTTTGCTCCGGCATTTCGCCGCGGCGCATTTGCATGTCGTCGCTGCGCGTGAGATCGCGCCCACCGGCCCTGATCGCACTGGTGGCGTCTCCACTGCCGCTGCCGCCCGAGAGCGACACCTTGAGCGGCGTGCGAAAATAATCCGCGATGCCCTGCAAATCGCCCTTGGTGGTGGAACCCAGCAGCCACATCAACAGAAAGAACGCCATCATCGCCGTGACAAAATCGGCATAGGCAATTTTCCATGCCCCACCGTGATGGCCGGCAGCTTTTTTTTTGATGCGCTTGATGACTATCGGGCGCTGGGTGTCGTCAGCCAATTCAGCACCATTGCGTCAGGACAAACAGCGTTTTCATCGCTACTTCTTCTGTTTGACGTGCGATTCGAGCTCTGAGAAGGAAGGCCGCTCGGTCGAATACAGCACCTTCCGGCCAAACTCCACCGCCAGTGCCGGCGAATAGCCGTTCAGGCTCGCCAGCAGAGTGACTTTGATGCATTCAAACATCTTGGTCGATTCATCCAGCTTTTGCTCCAGCGCACTGGCCAATGGCCCAATAAAGCCGTACGCGAGCAGAATGCCGAGGAAGGTGCCGACCAGTGCATTGGCGATCAACAATCCCAGCTCGGAAGGCGGCAACCCGACCGACGCCATGGTATGCACCACGCCCATCACCGCCGCCACGATGCCAAACGCCGGCATGGCGTCGCCCAGCTTGGCGATGCAATGCGCCGGCAGCTCGCCTTCGTGATGATGCGTGCCGATTTCATTGTCCATCAGGTTCTCGATCTCGAAAGAATTGAGATTGCCGCCCACCATCAGACGCAGATAGTCGGTGATGAATTCCATCACATGGTGATCCTTCAGTATCCGCGGGTAGCGTGCGAACAAGGGGCTCTTGTCGGGATTTTCCACGTCATCCTCGATGGTCATCAGCCCTTCCTTGCGCACCTTGGCAAGGATGTCGTAGAGCAGCGCCATCAAATCCATGTATACCGACTTGGAATAACTGGAACCCTTGAGCACTGTCGGCAACGCTTTGAGCGTCGCCTTGATCGCCTTGCCGGTATTGCCGACAAAAAACGCGCCCAGCGCAGCGCCGCCAATCATCAGCAGTTCGACCGGCTGCATCAGCGCACTCAGGTGGCCACCGGCCAACACAAAGCCGCCGAACACCGACGCCGACACAATTAAATATCCAACAATAACAAGCACTTATATGCTCTCCCCAAATGCTGGCCCACGTGATGTCGTGGGCGTCGCCGCACCACCTCACCAATGTCATCTCACTGTCGCGGCAGAGTAGCACCCGCCATTTCGCGTTCAATCCTCAATTAGCAAGCGAAACGGCGGCCTTTTCGGAAATGCGCCGCCTAGCGGTTCGCGCGATTACAGCGCTATACAGGCACCGGCACTTTCTTGCGCGCAGCCGGTTTCACGGCGGGCACTGGCTGAACTTGTGACAGCGCCAACTCGGCTTCGGCCTGCACCTTCCGGGTTTGCCCCGCTCGCGAAGGCATGTCGCACATGCCGCATACGTATTCGTGGTTCAGGTCCAGCGTATGCACGACAAATTGCCCGCGGCACTGCGTGCAGGGAATGGTAGTCAGCATCTTGGCGTCAAAAAACCGCACCAGGCTCCATG
>VFLF01000168.1 GCA_009885185.1 Nitrosomonadales bacterium
CCAACTATTCCAGCTACAGGGCCAGAACAGCAAAGTTGAAACATGGATAACGCACAAAACAAAAGCAAAAGTCTCACTGCCCAGCCGCTACAATCCATCGCGGAAGTTGACGCAGGCCTGAGCGCCGCCGGCTACATCGCCAGTCGCCCGATTTCGACGGCGATCTATCTCGCCCATCATCTGCAAAAGCCGATTTTGGTGGAAGGCCCGGCGGGCGTGGGCAAAACGGAACTGGCGAAGTCGGTGGCGGCGTGGCTGAAACTGCCGCTGATCCGCATGCAGTGTTACGAGGGCCTTGATGAATCCAAGGCGCTGTACGAGTGGAAGTACGGCAAACAGCTTTTGTACACGCAGATACTCAAGGACAAAGTCGGCTCGGTGATTGGCGAGTCGGACAACCTCGCGGTGGCGCTCGACAAGCTGCATGCCTTCGGCGACATATTTTTTTCGCGCAATTTTCTCGAGCCGCGCCCGCTGCTGCGCGCGCTGGAGCAGCCCGGCGGCTGCGTGCTGCTGATCGATGAGATCGACAAGTCCGATCAGGAGTTCGAGGCATTCTTGCTCGAAATTTTGTCGGACTATCAGGTGACGGTGCCGGAAATCGGCACGGTATCCGCGATGGTTCCGCCGATCGTGTTGCTGACCTCGAACTCCACGCGCGATCTGGGCGATGCGTTAAAGCGGCGCTGCCTGCATTTGCACATCGGTTTTCCGGATGAAAGGCTGGAGGCGCGCATCATCGCCTCGCGTGTGCCGGGCATCGACGCGCGGTTGTTAAAGCAACTGGTCAGCTTCGTGCAGCAACTGCGCGCGCTCGATTTGAAGAAGTTACCTTCCGTGAGCGAAACCATCGATTGGGCCAAGGTGATGGTGCTGATGCATACGACCGTGCTGGAAGTCGCGGTGGTGCGCGACACGCTCAACGTGCTGCTCAAATTCGAGGCCGACATCGAGGCGGCTGAAAAACATCTGGCGAGCTTGACGCACAAAGCGCAGCGCGAGGCCGGAATTGCGTGATGCTGTCCATCCTACGCATTGCGGGTCATTGCAATAATGCCGCTCACCGCAGCCAGTGAACCCCTGCGCCGCTTTCTGCAAGTGGCGCGCGGCGCGGGGTTGCGTGTTTCGGCGGCGGAAGGCATCGATGCCGCGCGGGCGGTTGATGTCATCGGGTACGCTGACCGGGCCGCGCTCAAAGACACGCTGGGACTGGTGCTGGCCAAGACGCCCGACGAAAAAGCCCTGTATCACGAGGCCTTCGAGCTTTACTTCAAGCATGAAGCGTTTTCCGCGGATGATGCGACCGCCGCGCCGCAACCAGGCGATGGCAACGCGCTAAGCCAGTTACTCGCCGCCGATGACCGCGCCGGACTGGCCGCTGCGATGGAAGCGGCGGGGCGCGATTCCGGCGTGGAGAACATCCGTTTTTTCACCCAAAAAAATCTCTACACGCGCCGCATCCTGATGCGCATGGGCCTGCGCGAAGTCGAAGACGAAGTGGAGGCGCTGCGTGCGGGCGCGGCCCCGCCTGGAGAGGCGCGCGCCACGCTGCTCGAAGCCCGGCTGGCGGTTTTGCGCGAAGCCGTGCGTGATTACGTCGAGCGCAACATGCTGATGTATGCGCGCGGCGAGAGCGAAGCGTATCGCGAGGAAATGCTCAAGTCCGCGCGCCTGTCGAATATCGACCGCCGTGATCTGGAGCGCATGCGCGTGCTGGTGCGCGAGATAGCGAAAAAGCTGGCCGCGCGCCATGCCAAAACGCGCCGCCGTCGGCTGCGCGGGCAACTGGATGTGCGCCGCACGCTGCGTAAAAACATGGGCTGGGGCGGTGTGCCGTTCATCACCGTGTGGAAGCAAAAGCGCATTGAAAAACCGCGCGTGATGGTGCTGTGCGATGTGTCCGGCTCGGTGGCGGCGATGTCGCAGTTTTTGCTGATGTTTTTGTATGCGCTGAACGAAGCGCTGTCGGACATTCGTTCGTTTGCGTATTCGGGTTCGTTGATCGAGGTCAGCGACATTCTGGAAAAAGAACCGGTCGAGCAGGCGATAAAAAAAATCATGGATGTGATCGGTTTCGGCGCCTCGAATTACGGCAACGCCTTCGCTGATTTCGACGAAGGCTGGATGGATTGCGTCACCAACAAAACCACCATCATCATTCTGGGCGACGCGCGCGGCAACAACAGCGATCCGCGCACCGAAATTCTCGCGCGGCTGTCGCAGCGATCGCGGCGTATTATCTGGCTGAACCCGGAGTATCGAACCATGTGGGGCACCGGCGATTCGGACATGCATCGTTATGCGCCGTACTGCAACCTGCTGACGGAATGCAGCACGCTGCGGCATCTGGAGCGCGTGATCAGCGATATTCTGGAGGGCGCGAGTTGATGCGCGTCGCCCGTGGGTGTGCAGGATGGGTGAAACCCATCGCGGGTTTGTGATAATCGTTGTGATGGGTTGCGCTACGCTCCACCCATCCTACGGGAACTTGTCTGGTAAATCATGAAAGTCCAACCCCAACCATCTGCCGCCGGCATCGAATCCCCCTACGCGTGGACGCGCCTGTTCGTCTCGCTGTTGTTGATGACCATCGGCGGCTCCGGTGTTTATACGGTGAGCGTGGTGCTGCCGCGCATACAGGCCGAGTTCGGCGTGGCGCGTGGGGATGCTTCGCTGCCGTACACCGCGGCGATGATCGGCTTCGGGCTGGGCGGTGTGTTCATGGGACGGCTCGCCGATCGCTTTGGCGTGATGGTTCCGGTGTTGATCGGCGCGGCGGGTTTGGGCGGCGGTTTTATTATTGCCGGCGCTTCGGGCAGTCTGTGGCAGTTCAGCATCGCGCAGGGTTTGCTGATGGGGTTTCTCGGCAGCGCGGCCACCTTCGCGCCGCTGGCGGCGGACACCTCCAAATGGTTCAGCCGCCATCGCGGCATTGCCATCGCCATTTGCATGAGCGGCAACTATCTCGCCGGCGCGGTGTGGTCGCAGGTGCTGCGCTATTACTTCGACGCGGTGGGCTGGCGCGAAACGTATTTCGGTATGGGCGTGTTCTGCATCGCCGCCATGGTGCCGCTGGCGTTCGTGTTGCGCCGCGCATCGCCGGCGCAAGCTGACGTTACGCCAGTCGCAACAACGCTTTCAGTGCATGACAGCCGCGTCGATCACGCACGTCCGCTGGGCCCGTCTCCCACGACGCTGATGGCGCTGCTGTGCGTGGCCGGTGTGTCGTGCTGTCTTGCGATGTCGATGCCGCAGGTACATATCGTTGCGTATTGCGGCGATCTGGGTTTCGGCGCGGCGCGCGGCGCGGAAATGTTGTCGCTGATGCTGGGGATGGGCATCGTCAGCCGTCTGGTCAGCGGCTGGATCTCCGATCACATCGGCGGGTTGAAAACGCTGCTGCTGGGTTCAGTGTTGCAGGGGATCGCGCTGCTGATGTTTCTGGTGGCAGATGAACTGATTTCGCTGTACATCGTTGCCGGGATGTTCGGCCTGTTTCAGGGCGGCATCGTGCCGAGCTACGCGCTGATTATCCGCGAATATTTTTCGCCCGCCCAGGTTGGCGCGCGGGTCGGCACGGTGCTGATGTTTACCCTGCTCGGCATGGCGC
>VFLF01000376.1 GCA_009885185.1 Nitrosomonadales bacterium
CGCGATGATCGCCGTGAATGATTGGCTGATGAAAGAAAAACTAGCAACCAAACTCATCATGCAGGTGCACGACGAACTGGTTTTGGAAGTGCCGGAGGGCGAACTAAACATCGTAAAACAACGCTTGCCGCAATTGATGAATGGCGTGGCGAAACTATCCGTGCCGCTGGCGGTGGAGATGGGGGTGGGGGCGAATTGGGATGAGGCGCATTGATTAAAATAAACAATAAAAACAAATAGTTAAACTACAAACTTTTGTTCTCTGCCGCACTTCAGGCCGCAGCTTGAACATTGCGGGTTTTTAATATAACATATAAACATGTTATATAGTAAGGAAGCTCCGTGAACTTCAATATCTACCTGGATGACGTGACGGGACAGCAGTTGATTGCAGCGGCCGAGCAAAGCGCCGAGACGAAAAACGCGCTGATACGCAAAGCCGTGAGCGAATGGCTGGCGCGCCATGGCAGCGCACAATGGCCCGATGCCGTGCTGTCATTTAACGGCATCGCCGATATGCCGCCGTTCGAAAGTGGCCGCGACAGTCTGCAACCGCCCGCAGCGGATCCCCTGGCATGATGTTGAGTGAGCGTCGCGTGAGCGTTGCGTGAAATATCTGCTCGATACCTGCACGGTCAGTGATTTCGTCAAAGGGCAGCCGAGTGTGCTATCGCGCATCAAGGCGACGCCGCCCAATTGGGTGGCGGTATCCAGCGTTACTCGCATGGAAATCGAATTCGGCCTGATTTTGAACCCGGAGCGGGCGCGCAAGCTGGCGCCGGTGCTCGATGCGTTTCTGAATGCCATCACCACTTTGCCGTTCGACGCCGCGGATGCACAGGCCGCAGGCGCCGTGCGCGCGTCGCTGCAAAGCCGGGGCCAACCTATCGGCGCATATGACGTGATGATCGCGGGCAGCGGTTTGGCGCGCGGGCTGATTGTCGTCACGTCAAACATGGGTGAATTCCAGCGCGTGAGCGGGCTGGTGGTGGAGAACTGGCGGTGACTCCGCGATGCAAACGCTAGAACTCATTCGCATCATCAAGGAAATCGGCCGCGGCAAAAACGCCGCGCGCGACCTGAATCGAGACGACGCACGCGCTTTGTTCGCGGCCATGCTGGCGAACGAAATCCCCGATCTGCAACTGGGCGCGGTGCTGGTTGCGCTGCGCATCAAGGGCGAATCGCTGGAGGAGATCGCCGGATTTTTGGATGCGTGCGAGGCGTGTTATGCTCATCTGAGTACGCCCGTGAGCGCACCGGCGGGAACGGTTCCGGTCGTCATTCCCGCCTACAACGGCGCGCGCCAGTTGCCGAATTTGACGCCGCTACTGGCGCACCTGATCGCGCGCGAAGGCGTGCCGGTGCTGGTGCAGGGTGTCACGCATGACGCGGGGCGCGTGTCCACCTGCGAAGTGTTCGCCGCAATGGGCATCGCTGCCGCGCGCTCGATCGAGGAAGCGCAGGCGCAACTCGCCTCGCGGAATTTGGCGTTTCTGCCGATCGACGTGCTCGCGCCGCCGCTGGCGCGCGTGCTGGCGTTGCGTGGCGCGATTGGCTTGCGCGGTTCGGGCCACACGCTGGCGAAAATGCTGCAACCGTTCGCCACGCCCGCGGTGCGGCTGGTGAGCGTGACGCATCCCGAGTACGTTGTCCGCATGCGTGAATTTTTTACCCAATATGCGGGAGGCGCGTTGCTGTTGCGCGGCGCGGAGGGTGAAGCGGCGGCGCATCCGCGGCGCGAGCCGCTGATCGAGTGGTGCGACGGCACGGCTGCGCATGCGTGGTCCACCGACGCGGAAGAAAATCCCGCGTTGCCGGAAAGCCGTGATCCGGCGGTGACGGCGCTATGGATCGCCGATGTGTTGGCGGGCAAGCTCGTGGCACCCGGCGCGATACTGCATCAGGCGCAATGCTGCGCGCGCGCTGCGCGACTATTGAAATAAATGTATAAAAACAAATACTTACGCTGTATCACTCGATGGGTAGGCGCTTGTATCTGGTTGCTCAGCGCCATCGCTGCTGCACAGGATTTTCCATTGCCGCGTCACGCGCCGTATCCCGGCGGCGTGGCGGTGGTGAAACTCGGCGAGGTGGATTCACAGGTGCGTGAAGTGCTGTTCGGCGGTGCGCGCGTGCTCACCGTGCGCCATGCCGAAGGCTTGCTGGCGGTGGTGGGGTTGGCGTTGGATACCGCGCCCGGTCGGCATACCTTGCACATCAAGGCCGGCGAAGGCGCGCTCAAGCTGGCGTATGACACCACGTTCGAGGTGAGGCCCAAGACTTATCCCGCGCAGCATCTGAAAATCAGTTCGCGCTTCATGCAGCCTTCGCCCGAAGATGTCCAGCGCAATGAGCGCGATCAAATTGCCATCGCGCGCGCCAAAAGTCATTGGAGCGCCGACGCGCCCGCCGGCTTTACGCTGGATCTTCCGGCGAAAGGGCCGCTGTCCGCGCGCTTTGGCTTGCGCCGCGTGCTGAACGGCAAGGACGGCTCCTCGCACAACGGTCTTGATGTCGCGGTGGGCACGGGCACGCCGCTGCGCGCGGCGGCGGCGGGGCGCGTGATTGCCACCGGCGATTATTTTTATTCCGGTCAATCGGTGTTCGTTGGTCATGGTCAGGGCTTCATCACGCTCTACATTCACCTGAGCCGCATCGACGTCAAAGAAGGAGATGCCGTTGAACGCGGCGCGCTGCTGGGCTTGTCGGGAGCGACGGGACGCGTCACCGGGCCGCATCTGCATTGGGCGGTGCTGCTGAACGGCGCGTATGTGGATCCGGAGCTTTTTCTGAAAGCGGCTCGATAGCGATTGCGTCGTGGTTATTTTGCGTCGGGCCGCGCTGCCAGCTCACGCCACTGCGCCGACAACTGCTGTAAGCCTTTGTAAAACGCGGCCTCTTCTTCCTTCAGGCGAAGCGGGTCGTCCTCCGACGGCGTGACTGCCGGCATCGCCGCGACGAGAAACATGCGTTCCTTGCGACCGATAGCCGATTTCAGAAACGCCTGCACGTCGGCGAGTGTGGCGGTGTCAAGCTTGCGGCGCAGCGCGTCAATGTGATCCGCGGCGGTGGCAAGCGCCCCCAGATGCACAAGGGGAAACGCGTCGCCCACATACTTGTCGCCGATGCGCGCGCATTCGTCCACCATGATGTTTTCAAGTTCAAACATCGCGGCAAATTCGCGCCGCGCGCGGTTTTCCGGCGAGCGAAATGACGCCTGCTCGCGCTCTGACATTGCATCCATGCCGGTCATCATCCGCATCAACGCGCGCACGATGTCGTTGGGGTAAAAAACCAGAAATTCTCTTTCCAGCGCCAGCAGCGACACGCCTGCGGGCGAGCGGTAGAAACTCAGCAGCGCTGCGAGTTCGTTCGCGCTGAATACCCGCGCGTATTCACGCTCCAGCACCACATCCATCCACGGATAACTGCCGTCGTGCTCGATGCGCCGCATGCGCGCCATGTAATCGAGATAATGTTTGCGCCACTCCCCGGCGATGCGTTGCTCGGTTTCTGCCCAGTTATGATGCCCGGGCTTCCATACTGGCCCTTTGCCCGCGGCCTTGAGCAAAATCGGCACATAGGCGCGGATGCGCAGATCTTCGAACAACTTTTTTTTCTCGACATAGCCGCCCTTCACCGTCACCAGTTCGCGCGCCATGGCGGGGGCGGCGCTGTCCTGCGCTTGCGCGAAAGCGGCACAGAAAAAAGACAGTGATATGAAAACGATCGAACGAATCATCATTGAATACGGCGGTCAAAACAAATGTTTATTTTGATGGGACATGCGACATCATAGTGTAGAACATTAAATGCTGTATTCCCGCGCATGGCCGGACGGATCCGCCCGCAGCGCCTGCGTAATCGTCGCCCGCGTCAGCGTCGGTGCGAACAACTCAATAAAGTCATAACAAAACGATCGTAACGCCACGCCGCGGCGTATCGCGAGCCGGGTGACGTTGCTGGCAAACAGGTGCGAGGCGTCGATGGCGCACAGGTCGTTGTCGGTTCGTGGATCGAACGCCATCGCGGCGATGATGCCGATGCCGAGGCCCTCGCGTACGTAGGTTTTGATCACGTCGGAGTCGAGCGCGGTGAGCACGATGTCGGGCGTGACGCGGGCGCGGGCGAACGCTTCGTCGATGTGCGGGCGGCCGGTGAAAATCACTTCGTAGGTCACGATTGGGTAACGCGCAAGGTCTTGCAGCGTGGGCCGCGCAACACCCGCCAGAGGATGATCCGGCGGCGCCACCACCACGTGATTCCATGTGTAGCACGGAAAGCTCAGCAGATCCGTGGCGCGCGCCAGCGATTCGGTGGCGATGCCGATGTCGGCGTCGCCGTTGCGCACGGCATCGACGATGCGCTGCGGCTCGCTTTGGTGAAAGGCGAGCTTTACCTGCGGGAATTTTCTGCGGAACTGCGCCACCACGCGCGGCAGCGCGTAACGGGCTTGGGTGTGCGTGGTGGCGACTACCAGCTCGCCCGCATCGCGTTGGCGAAAATCCGCGGCGGCGGTGCGCAGATTGATTTGCTCCTGCAACAGGCGCTCGACGATAGCCGCGATCTCGCGCCCTGCCGCTGTGTGGCCGGTCAGTCGCTTGCCGCTGCGCACGAAAATGTCGACGCCAAGTTCATCTTCAAGCTCGCGTATCTGGCGGCTGATCGCGGGCTGCGTGGTGTGCAGCGCCCCGGCCACCAGCGTGAGATTGAACTGGTGGCGGCTGGCCTCATGAACGGCGCGCAACTGCTGTAAGTTCATATATGAAAATAATATATCAATGTGAAAAAATATTCGTTTACATCATATGTGGCTTGAGCGAATATCGCAACCCTGCTTTCGCCTGCGGCCGCTCCGGTGCGGGATTTAAAAATAAATTGTTTAAAAACAAATACTTAATATTATGTATCGATACGACGACATAGACCAGCGCATCGTGGCAGAAAGGGTTGAACAGTTCCGCGACCAAACCCGGCGTTTTCTGGCGGGCACCTTGGCCGAAGACGACTTCCGCCCGCTGCGGCTGCAAAACGGGCTTTATGTGCAAAAGCACGCGCCAATGCTACGCGTGGCCGTGCCCTACGGCATGTTGTCGTCGCCGCAGGTGCGTATGTTCGCGCACATCGCGCGCAAATACGATCGCGGTTATGGACACTTCAGCACGCGGCAGAACATTCAGTTCAACTGGCCCAAGCTGGCCGAGGTGCCGGACATCCTCGCCGAGTTGGCCAAGGTTGAAATGCACGCCATTCAAACCAGCGGCAACTGCATCCGTAACATCACCACCGATCATTTCGCGGGTGTCGCGCCCGACGAAATCGTCAACCCGCTGGTGTGGACCGAAGTGCTGCGCCAGTGGTCCACTTTTCATCCGGAGTTCACGTTTTTGCCGCGCAAGTTCAAGATCGCTGTGTCGGGCGCGACCGAAGACCGCGCCGCGATACAGTTGCACGACATCGGCCTGCAAGCCGTGCGCGACGAACAAGGCGAAGTCGGATTCAAAGTCATCGTCGGCGGCGGCATGGGCCGCACGCCGATCATCGGCAAGGTGATCCGCGAGTTTCTGCCGTGGAAGCATTTGCTGACCTATCTTGAAGCCGTGCTGCGCGTCTACAACCGTTATGGCCGCCGCGATAATCTGTACAAGGCGCGCATCAAAATTCTGGTGAAGGAGCGCACGCTGCCGGTGTACCGCGATGAAGTCGAGGCCGAATGGGCGCAACTGGTTGACGGCCCCGGCACGCTGACGCGCGAGATCGTCGATGGAATCGCCGCGCGCTTCACCACGCCGCCGTACCGCGCGCTGCCGAAAAAAGATTCTGAACTGCAAACGTTTCTGGATGCCGAACCCGCGTTCGCGCGCTGGCATGGGCGCAACGTGCATGCGCATAAAGTGCCGGGCTATGCGTCCGTTACACTGTCATTGAAGCGCCCCGGCGTGCCGCCAGGCGACGTGACCGACGGGCAACTGGAAGCCATCGCCGAACTCGCAGATCGTTACAGCTTCGGCGAGCTGCGCGTCACGCACGAGCAAAACGTGGTGCTGCCGGATGTGGAGCAGCGCGAACTGCATGCGCTGTGGCGCGAGGCGAAGGCACTGGGGCTGGCGACGCCGAATATCGGCCTGATTACCAACATCATCGCTTGTCCCGGCGGTGATTTTTGCTCGCTGGCCAATGCGGTGTCGATCCCGGTGGCGCTGGCGATAGACGAGCGTTTTCAGAATCTCGATTACGTGCATGATATCGGCGAACTCGATCTGAATATCTCCGGCTGCATGAACTCCTGCGGCCATCACCACATCGGCCACATCGGCATCCTCGGCGTCGATAAGGGCGGCGAGGAGTGGTATCAAATCTCGATTGGTGGTGCGCAAGGCAACAACGCCTCGCTCGGCAAAGTGATCGGCCCCTCGTTCGCGCGTGCAGACGTGCCGGACGTGGTTGAAAAACTGATCGAGCATTACCTCGAACACCGCGACTCACCCGAAGAACGTTTCATCGACGTGGTGCAGCGCCTCGGCATTGAACCCTTTAAAAAGCATATCTATGGCGAATCTGATAAAAAACAAACGCATCGCGCCCGACAACTGGCAACTACTTGAGGCGGCAGCCGAAGGCGGCATGCCCAATGTGCCGCTGACCGGCGACTGGATCGTGCCGCTGGCGATGTGGCAGGAGCAGCGCGCGCAATTAAGCCAGCGCAGCGGCAAGAACGGCGTGCTACTGGAAAACACCGACGACGCGCGCGTGCTGGTGGCCGATTTCGACCAACTGGCGCTGATTGCCGTGCGCTTTCCGAAATTCACCGATGGCCGCGGCTACTCGATCGCGCGCTTATTAAGACGGCTGGGCTGGAAAGGCGAGTTGCGCGCAGTGGGTGACGTGTTGCGCGACCAGTTGTTCTACATGACGCGCTGTGGCTTTGACGCCTTTGCGTTGCGTGACGATCAGGACGCGCAGGTGGCGCTCACCGCGTTCAGCGACTTCAGTGCGCCGTATCAGCCCGCGATTGACGATGGTGTGCGGCTCGGCGCGGCACGCGCGGCGGGCAAGCCGGCAGTCAATACACTGAGTCCGTGGTGACAACGTGAGCGGTACGGTATACCTCGTCGGCGCAGGCCCCGGCGCGCCGGACCTGCTGACGCTGCGCGCCGCGCGGCTGCTCGAGCGCGCCGACATCGTGTTTCACGACGCACTGGTGCATCCGGAAACGCTGGCCATGGCCGCGCGCGCCGTCAAAATAGCGGTGGGCAAACGCAGCGGCAAGCATTCCACCGCGCAGCGTTTCATCAACAAGCAACTGATCGATGCGGCGCAAAAATATCAGACGGTCGTGCGCTTGAAAGGTGGCGACCCCATGCTGTTTGGCCGCGCGCACGAGGAAATCGAAGCCTTGCTGCAAGCGGGTGTTACCGTGAACATCGTGCCCGGCATCAGCGCGGCCTTTGCCGCCAGCGCCGATTTGCAATGCTCGCTCACGCGCCGTGCCGTGGCGCGCAGCGTGGTGTTCGCCACGCCACGCGAGGCCGCGGGCAGCAAACCTAATGAATGGGCCAAGGCTGCCGCTGCCGCCGACACGGCGGTGCTCTATATGGCGGCGGGCGAAGCGCAAGCTGTCAGTGCGGCACTCATCACCAACGGCGTGCCCGCCTCGCGCCCAGTGGTGATTGTCGAAAACGCCTCCAATGAATCGCGCAAAGTGATTCCCACCACTGTGGGCAGCCTGCCTGCCGCCGCGCAAAGCGTCGGCGACGGCCCGGCGCTGGTGATGGTGGGTGAAGTCTATGCAGGGGTGGATGCGCTGGGCCTGGAGGCCGTTCAGCGGCAGTTCAAACTTCGTTAGTTTCTCGTGGGCGTGCCGTGGTTGAGCGTGGGCGGTAAAATCCGTGGATTCCCGACGCTCGCCGTTGCATGCGTCGTGTCATTCCATGAGAGCCCCGCATGAGCAACGAACCCGATCCTGCTTACGCCGCCGCTGCCTCGTTAATCAAACAAGCGGGCATCGGAACCGCCGATCCGCTGACCCTGCCGCTGACCGAGGCGCGCGCGATGCAGGATCGCTACTTCGCGTTTCTGGCGCAGGATTTGCCGCCGGTTGCCGGCATACGCAATGTGTTCGTGCCGGGTCCTGCGGGTGCGTTCGGCCTGCGTCTGGTTTATCCGGCGGGCAGCAGCGCCGATGCCTTGCTGCCGGTGGTGGTGTTCGTGCGCGGCGCAGGCTGGTGGGCGGGCGCGCTGGATACGCATGAGCGCAGCATGCGGCTGATTGCCAACGCCAGCGGCGCCGTGGTGTGCGGCGTCGATTACACCTGTGCGCCCGAGCAACATTTTCCGGTGCAGCGCGATCAGGTGTGCGCCGCCGCGCGCTGGTTGCGCGTCGAGGGCCGCAACTTCGGACTGGACGCGCAACGGCTTGCGCTCACCGGCGAATCCGCCGGGGCGAATTTATCCGCGCTGGCGGCGGCGAAGCTGAATGCCGAAGCGCCGCGCACGGTCAAAGGCCTCGCGCTGTTCTACGGCAACTACAACCTTCCCGGTCCAGCGACGCGCGCTTACTCGAAGTGGGTGTGGTCGAATTACCTGGGCGTGCCGCTGGAGCAGGCGCCGATGGAGGCGATCCCGATGAGCGCCGATGTCGCCGCGCTGCCGCCGACGTGGCTGGGCGTGGGTGAATGCGACCCGCTGCTGGATGATTCGCTGCAATTCGCCGATAAATTGCGCACGGCAAACGTGCCCTGTGAACTCAAACGCTACCCCGGCGTGCCGCATGCGTTCGTGATGCTCAACCGGTTGTATGATGGCGCGGCGAGCGCGTTGATGGATTCGGCAACCGCGCTGCGCCATTTTCTAAAACCTTGATCGTGTGAGTCGAAACATGCCCGCAAAAACCCAACGCCCCACGCAGGAAGAAATGAAAACGCGCATCGCGCGCTTCAAGGATTTGAAATCCACCAAGGCGCAGCACGGCGCGAACAAGGGCATCCCGCCCGAAGTGCTGGAGTTGATTACCGCCAAGACCACTTACAACATCATGTCGCCGCCGGGCCTCGGCGGACAGTTGGCCCCGATGCCGCCGGTGGTAGGCGGCGACGCGGGCGTGTTCCGGCTCGGCATCGTGA
This sequence comes from Nitrosomonadales bacterium, assembly GCA_009885185.1. Next base: position 9,126 of record VFLF01000376.1, read on the forward strand.
CCTGCCCGCCGGGCAATGGCGCGGGCCTGCACGTGCATTGGAAAACGCACGAAACCTTCATGGCGCTCACCGGCAAGTGGGAAATGATCTGGGGCGACAAGGGCGAGGAAAAAACCGTGCTGGAGCCGTTTGACCTGATGGCGGTGCCGCCGCGTGTCACGCGCACCTTCAAAAATATTTCGGATGCCGACGCGCACATGCTGGTGATTATTCAGGGCCAGCCCGGCGAATTCGACGACGTGGGCCGCGTGCCGGAAACCGCCGACAAGGTCGCGCAAAAATTCGGCCCCGAGATGGTGGAGAAATTAAAAAGCCTCGGCTGGCAATTCACGCTGGATGCCAATGCGCCGCCGGATGCCTTGCAGAAATAGGCACTGTCTCGTGCATACTCACCCCGTCGTTCCCGCGCAGGCGGGAACCCATGCGTGGTCTCAAGTGACACTGTGTTATGGGTTCCCGCCTGCGCGGGAACGACGGTGGAGGTGTTACGCA
>VFLF01000242.1 GCA_009885185.1 Nitrosomonadales bacterium
GCCATCGTCCTCTTCGATCCCCGCAACCGCGGGGTCGCGAGCAGCCACGCCGGCTACGGCGAAGCGCTCGTCCGGGAGATTATGCCGATGCTGCGGGCATCGTATCCCATCAGCACGAACCCGGCAGACACGGTGATTGGGGGCTACAGCGCCGGAGGAACCGCCGCTGCCCAGATTGCGCTGTTGCATCACGCACCTTTAATTGAATTTAGCGCCGCTGCGCTTGGCCACGTCGGCCCATTTTTTCACATCGGCCAGCATGAACTGGCGGAAGGTTTCAGGATCGTTGGTGACCGCTTCCGCGCCGTCGGCGCTGGCGCGCTTCACGAACTCCGGCGATTTCACGTAGGCGGCTATCTCGGCGTGTATCTTGGTGAGCAACGGTTTGGGCAGATTGGCGGGCGCCATCACGCCATACCAGCCCACCACTTCAAATCCCGGCAACACTTCCGTCATTGCGGGAATATCGGGCAGGCTCTTCAGGCGCTTGGGCGCGGTCACCGCGATGGCGCGCAGTTTTCCCGAGCGCGTCTGCACCAGCGCACCGGCAAGCCCGGCAAAGTTAAAGTGATACTGCCCGCCGATGAGATCGATGATCGCCGGCCCGGTGCCCTTGTACGGAATGTGCTGCGCCTGTATGCCGGTCATCATTTTGTACAGCTCGCCGCCCATGTGGCCGCCGCTGCCGATGCCCGCCGAGCCGAAGTTGATCGGCTCCTTGGTGGTCTTGCTCCAATCCACAAACTCCTTCACCGACTTGGCCGGATGCGACGGGTTGACGATCAGCAATAACGCCGCCTCGGTCATTTGCGAGATCGGCGTGAAATCGTTCACCGCGTGGTACGGCAGCTTCGGCATGATGGCCGCGTTGACCGTGTGCTGGTGATACACCAGAAACAGCGTGTATCCGTCAGGCGCGGAATTCTTGGTGATTTCTGCGGCGTTCACACCCGACGCACTGGCGCGGTTATCGACGATGGCCTGCTGCTTCCAGACTTCCGTCAGTCGCCCGGCCAGCAGGCGCGCCAGATAATCCGTAGTACCGCCAGGCGCTGCCGGGGTGATGATGCGCACCGGACGATTGGGGTAATTATCCGCGGCCAGCGCCGTTGCGGCCGTAAGTGCGCAGATCACGCCCGCGAGTGCTCGCGTGATGTTATGTGCTTTGATGTTGAACATGTGCGTCCTCGATTGGCGTTTGTGCCGACGCGCAATAGTATCGCAATGCGAACTCGTGCGCGGTGGCGTAAGTGTGAACTGCACCATTCGCGGTAAGATATTGGCTGCTCCTCACAAACCCAAGAACAACGACGTGTCATTACCGCCTGCGCGGGAATGACAGCGCGTAGCAAATCCATTCAACGCCACCAATGACACCGAAATCCACCCTGGAACATCACGCCGATATTGTCATCATCGGCTTTGGCGCAGCCGGCGGCTGCGCCGCCATCACCGCACATGACGCGGGCGTCGACGCCGTTATCCTCGAAAAACAACCGGAAGCGAAGCATTATTCCAACTCGCGCATGAGCGGCGGCGGCTTTCACAGCCCCAGCCCCGACGGCGATTTCGAGTCGATCAAGGCCTACGCCAAGGCCATGTTCAGCGGCGAGAATCTGCCCTACAAGCTCGAAGGCGAGCAACCGGAGTTTTCCGATGCGCTCGCGCATGCGTGGGCCACCTACGCGCCGCAAAACGAGGCCTTCATGCGCGGACTCGATCCGCAGTTCAAAACCTTCCGCAGTCTGGGCGCGGCGTTTACCGATTTTCCCGGCGCCGATCGCGCGCAGTACGCCTGCCTGCGCAGCACGTATATCGGCGAGGCCTATGAAGCCGGCGCCACCGGCAATACCGCGAACGCGCCCAAATCACAAAAAGAATCCGGCGAGGCGTTTCACACCTGCCTGCTCACCGGTGTGCAGTCGCGCAAAATTCCGGTGCATTACGACACCGTTGCGCAAACTCTGATGGTCAACGACGACGGCGCGGTAACTGGTGTTGTTGCCGAGCGCGATGGCAAAAGAATCACCTATCACGCGCGCCGCGCGGTAATCATCACCTGCGGCGGCTACGAGTACAACATCCGCATGCGCAAGGCGTTTCTCGATGGCCCCGGCAAGGAAGGCTGGGCGTTCTACGGCTCACCCGCCAACACCGGCGACGGCATACGCATGGCGATGAAAGTCGGCGCAGCGCTGTCCAAGGTGGGCAGTGTCGCCGGGCGCGTGATCTGCGCGATACCGGAGCGGCGGCATGGTCTGAAAATCGGCTTGAATACCTCCAGCGTGGGCAAGCCCAATGAAATCGTGGTGGATAACCTCGGGCGGCGTTATGCGGCGGAGCGCCGCATCACCAAGGATCCCAGCCGCTATATTTTCTTCAAGGAAGCATTGCAGTTCGACACCATCACGCTGACCTATCCGCGCATTCCGTCGTGGATGATTTTTGATACCACGCTGATGAATAGCGGCGCGCTGGTGAGTTCGTCCGCGGCGGCCTACAACGACATCGACTGGGACAAAGGCAATCAGAACGCCTTGAAAAACGGCTGGATTTTGCAGGGCGCCACCATCGCCGAGCTGGCCGCGAAAATTCAGGCGCACCCCGACAATCGCGAATTGATGGATGCGAAAGCGCTGGAGCAGCAGGTGGAAACCTGGAACCGCTATTGCGCGGCGGGCAATGATCCTGATTTCAGCGCCGAGCCGAATACCATGGGCGCGGTGAACAAGCCGCCCTACTTTGCCATTCCGTTGTATCCGGGCGGCCCCAACACCAAGGGCGGCCTGCGCTCCAACGCACGGCGCGAAGTGCTCGACTGGGACGACAAACCGATTCCTCGTTTGTACGCGGCGGGCGAAATCAACTCGGCGTTTCAGTTTGTCTATCAGGGCGGCGGCAATCTCGCAGAATGCATCGTGTTTGGGCGCATCGCCGGCATGAATGCGGCGGCAGAAGAGCCGCTGGCGCAAACGCATGAGAAAACGGCGGGAGAATTGCGGGTGGCGGGCAGGACGTAAAGTCGCATCCAGCTCGACAATGCAGCCCGTCGTTGTTGCGCCCGTGAATCGGCGGTATGCTGACGCAGCAACACTTCCACGCGCCTTCACACAAGGGGAACACCGATGATGCGTTACCTGCTGCTCGCCGCTGCCTCGCTCGCGCTCACGGGTTCTCCTATCGCCGCACTCAGCCAGACGGCCTACCCCAACAAAAGCATCCGCCTGATCGTGCCCGTGACCACCGGCGGCCCCAGCGATATCGTGGCGCGCCTGCTGGGCGAGC
>VFLF01000023.1 GCA_009885185.1 Nitrosomonadales bacterium
CCACGGGAGTCTCACATGGATTTAGGAATATCCGGCAGAGCCGCCATCGTCACCGGCGGCAGCCGCGGCATCGGCCGTGAAACGGCGCGGCAGTTTCTCGAAGAAGGTGCGCGCGTGATGATCTGCGGGCGCAATGCCGGGACTATCGAAAAGACGCGCGCCGAACTCGCCAAACAAACCGGCGGCGAAGTGCATGCGATGGTGGCCGACATGACCAAAGAGGCCGACATCGCCAAACTGGTGGCGGCGGCCAAACGAAAATTCGGCACGGTGGATATCCTCATCAACAACGCGGGGCAGATGTACTCGGGCCGCTTCGCCGCCATGACCGATGCGGGTTTGAAGGAACAGTTCGAGACCAAGATATTCGGCTTTCTGCGCGCCATACGCGAGGTGTACCCCATCATGAAGGCGCAAAAATGGGGCCGCATCATCAACATCATCGGCGGCGCGGGCAAAGAGCCTGATCCCTACATGTTCGGCAGCGGCATCACCAACAGCGGTTTGCTCAATATCACCAAGTCGCTGTCCACCGAATTCGGCGAAGACAATGTGCTGGTCAATGCCGTGTGCCCCGGCTGGGTGGCGACCAACCTGTGGGAACGCAACGCCGAGGGATTGAAGGCCGATCTCAAAGTGCAGACCGAAGAAGAAGCGCGACGCCTCGCCGCGCGCAAAAACTCGCTCAACCGCTTCGGCAAGCCCGAAGAGCTCGCCAACGCGATTGTGTTTCTGTGCTCCGAGCGGTCGAGCTACATCACCGGCGTGTCGCTCAACCTCGATGGCGGACGCTTGAAGGGACTTTGGTAAATATACGTAAGTATTTGTTTTTTAAATAAAATTTAAATGTATACCGTCTGCGTTTTCTGCGGCACGGCGCTTGGCGCAGACCCGCGGTACGCCGACGCCGCGCGCCATATCGCGCGGCTGCTGGCGCAGAAAAATTGCCGGATTGTTTTCGGCGGCGGCAAGGTTGGCTTGATGGGCGAGGTGGCGAAGGCGGCGATGGGCGCCGGCGGCTACGTGATCGGCATTGCGCCCAAGCTGCTGCTTGAAAAAGAAATCATGCATCGCGGTCTGAGCGAACTGCATGTGGTGGAAACCATCCACGAGCGCAAGGTGATGATGACCGGCCTTGCCGACGCCATTCTCATATTACCCGGCGGCTACGGTACGCTGGACGAGCTGTTTGAGGTGATGACCCTGCAACAACTCAAGATTCACGACAAGCCGTGCGGCTTGCTCAACGTGAATGGGTTTTATGACGCACTGGTGGCGCACCTCGATCACGCCACGGCGCAGGGATTTTTGCTGCCGGAGTACCGCGCCATGCTGTTGGTGGATGCCGATCCGCAGGCGCTGCTGGCGAAGATCGGCGTGCCCTAGCAGCCTGTCGGTTTTGTGCTCGCGCATGAGATCCGGGCGGGGCACTTCCCGCAGCGCCCGCGGTCGCCGCCACGCTTGCGGGCCTATTCTCTGCTGCAACGCAAAAACCATTTGATTTGAACGGGAAAACTCGGTAACTTAGATGGCCCTGACGTTGTTTTAACCCTCTCAGCATGGAGCCCATATGACCACGGAAGCGAATGTATCCAAGGACAAGATCGTGCAGGATTTCAAGACGGTTTATTCGGATGTGGAAGAACTGCTGCGCGCCACGGCCAGCCAGACCGGTGAAAAAATCGGCGTCCTGCGCGAGCGCCTGCAAGAGCGTTTGCACAAAGCGAAGGACCAACTCGCGGACACCACTGAAATCGTGGTGGACAAGACCAAGCAGGCAGCGAAAGCCACCGATGAATATGTGCATGACAATCCGTGGCGCGCCGTCGGCATCGCCGCGGGCGTGGGGCTGGTGATCGGCCTGTTGATCGGTCGTCGTTAAGTCGCGGTTCGCGCGCGACTTATTCCATGGAAGACCAGTCGCGTCAGGGTGAATCGACGGGCGCCGCGCCGCGGACCGGCTTGTTCCGCTCGCTGCGCAATCTGTTGGCGACGTTAATCGGTACGGCGCGCACCCGGCTGGAGCTGCTGCAAGTCGAGCTGGAAGAAGAAAAACTTCGCTTGGCGGGTATCGCCGTATTTGCCATCGCCGCCGTGTTTTTCCTCGCACTGGCGGTACTGGTGTTTACGTTTTTCGTGATCCTGCTGTTCTGGGATACGCAGCACCGCGTTCTGGCCACCGGGCTGATCGCACTGGCGTACCTGCTGGTGGGCTTGGGCTGTGCTGCTGTCGCCCGCGCGCGCGCGCGTGCCAAATCGACATTGTTCGCGGCGAGTCTGGCGCAACTGGATGCCGATCGCCAGCGCCTGACGCAGCAGCCTGACTAAGCATGTTTGCACAACAGCAAATCGCGCTTGCACTGCGCAAGGAACGCCTGACCGTACTTGCCGATCAGCAACGTGGCGAAGTGGCGCTCCTCGGGGAGCGCCTCAAGAAACCCTGCGCGCTTGCCGATAAAGTCATGGATGCGGGGCGTTATGTGAAGGCCCATCCGTGGATGGCGGGCGTTGCGGTGGGCGCGACCGTGCTGATGGGGCGCCGGCATTTGTTTCGTATGGCGGGATTTGCGTGGAGCGCATGGCGGGCATGGCGTGTAGTCGACGGTTTTGCACGCCAACCGGGATTTATAAAAACATTTAAAAACAAATAGTTATAGTTTTCTGGGATAGGCTTGGCAGAGGGCTTATGTCGAGGTTAGGGGAAATCGGTTCTTCCACGTCGCGGGCATTTAATACCGTACGCAGCTTATCGGTGCGCGAACAGCAACGCTTATGGGCAGAACTCGGCCAGGTGCGCGGCCTGATGCCGCTGCTGATGAAGGAGCGCAACAAGCAACAGTGGACGCGTGAAGACAAGGCGCAGCTCGCGGCTCACCTCAGGAGATTGTCTTCGCTCAGTCCGTATCTGATGGTGCTGGTTATGCCCGGCGGTTTGCTGGCGTTGCCGGTGCTCGCGTGGTGGCTCGACCGACGCCGCCTGCGCGACCGTGCTCCGGCGTAAACGCCTGCGCATGGGTGTGATTGCCGGAGAAGAACGAGCATGACGTGGCTGCTGCTGTTATTGCCTGTGGCAGCCATCGTGGGGCTGGCGTGGTACTACAAACGCCAAGCGGCAGCGCGCGAGGCGGCCAGTGCCGAACGTCTTAAGTCGTTTCTGCAGCAATCGTCGGCACATGCCGATTCCACTGACTCCACTGCGACGACTGTAACCACGGCGGCGGAATTTTCCACTCCCGCTGCCACGGCACCAGCTGCGGTGCCCGTCGCAACCGCGCCGCCGCCGAAGGAATACGCCGTGCGCGCAGGGCTGCTGACGCCGCCGCAACGCGTGCTTTACTATTTGCTGAAAACTAATCTAGCCGATCACGAAGTGCTGGCGAAAGTCAGCGCCGCCGGTTTGATCGAG
>VFLF01000306.1 GCA_009885185.1 Nitrosomonadales bacterium
CAACGCGAACACGACACGCACAGCGCGGAGGAACGCGCGAAGCGTGCCGAACAAAACAAGCAGCGGATTGCCGCCATCGAGCGCGATGTCATTGCCGCCGAAGCCGCGCAGGCGGATGGGCATATCGCGGATCTCACGCGCTTGCTCGGCGCCATCGATCAATTGCTCAAACGCGGCGCGGTGAACGCGGCGTTGACGCAGCGCATCGAAATCCTGCGCGCGGAGCAACGGCGCCTGCAGGATTGGCAACGCTGGGGCGGGCGTCAGGGACGCGAGCAACTAGTGACCGAGGCGCAGGCGCTGGCGGCACAGGTGACACCAGGGGCAGGCAAAATCTCCGTTAAATCCCATGCCGAGGCCATCGACAAACTGCGCGAACGCTGGAAGGAACTCGACAAACTCGGCGCGGCGTCCAATCAGGCGCTGTGGCTCACGTTCGACGGCGCGCTGGAAACGGCGCACGCGCCGGTGGCCGCGCATCTGGAAAAACTCCAACAGGCGCGCCGGGAGAATCTCGCCGCGCGCGAGCAGATCGTGACAGGCTTGAGCGAAGCCGCGGCAAAGTATTTCCCCGCAGTAACGGAAGGCGCACCGCCCGTGCCTGATTGGCGCGCGGTTTCGCATGCCGTGGAGGAAGCCAAGCTCGCCTGGCGCAAGCTCGGCCCGGTCGAACACACGGTGCCGCGCAAGATGCTGCAAGGCGACAAGGCCATTACCACGCGCTACGCCGCCGCGATGCAGGGGCTGGAAGCGCCGATGAAAGCCGCCTATGGCGACGCACGCACCCAGCGTGAAAAACTCATCTCCAGCGCAAAAGAACTCGCCGCTTCGGACGTACTGGCGCGTGATGTGGTGGACAAGGTGCGCAAGTTGCAGAGCCAGTGGCAGACCGTGGCGAAATCGCAGCCGCTGCCGCGACGCGACGAGAACGCGCTGTGGTTGGCATTCAAGACGGCCACTGACGCTATCTTTACGGGGCGCGATGCCGCGCGCGCGGCCAAAGATGCGGAGGCCAACGCGCTGCAACAGGCGCGCATGGAGGTTATCGAGCAAGTGGCCGCCCTCGCCCAAGGCACGTCGGCGGCGGATATCAAACGCGCCATGGCCGAGGCCGAAACCGCGTGGCGCGCGGCGCCGGAAGCGCCCAGACCACAAGCCGCGAAGCTGGACGCGCGTTACCGCGCCACGCGCGATGCGGCAAACAAACGCATCGGCGAGCTCGCGGCGGTTGCGGTGCGTGCGTGCTACGATGCCTTGATTGCGGCCATGATCCTGTGCGGCGAACGCGAATCAACGGATGCGCCCGCCGCCGATCTGGATGCGCGCTGGAATGCCATCGAGCATTTTCCGGAGACGTGGAAAACAAGACTGGAAAAGCGATTTCATGGCAATGCAGGCGATACGGCGGCTGCGAAACCCGCCAAAGGTTCCATCGCCACCCTGCCTGACCTGCTGCTCAATCTGGAGGCCGCATGCAGCGTTGAAAGCCCGCCGGAATTTCAGGCGGCGCGGCAGCGCCTGAAAATGCTGGCGCTGAAAAATGCCATGGAAGGCCGCCAGACCGCAGCCACTACGCCGCCGGACATTGAACGCTGGCTGCTTGACGCGGCCTCCTGCGCGCGACCCGATGACACATCACGTGAGCGGCTGGCAAAAATAATCGCGGCAGTGCAACGCCGTTCCTGAAATTTTTAACCAGATAACTATGATTACGCAATCCGGTTGCAACATTGTCCACGCGTCCACCCTGCCCTGGGAGGAGCGCGTGCGTGTCGATGGCGGAAAACATCGCGTCAAGACCTACTGGCACGATGTCGAGTGTGACATGCAACTTATCGATCAGCCAGCAAGCTCGATGTCGGCGCGTGCCGATAACCCTGCGCATCCCGGCACGCATGCCGCGGTCGTCTTGAAGGGCCGCTCGCAAGTGGATGGATTGACGCTGAACGCTCTCGACGTGATCCTCGGCGCGGGCGATGAACCGCATGGCCCCTTCACCTATCCGGACAGCAATGGTTGCCAGCTATTCAGTTGTTTTCAGGGTAATCTTGAACACACCGAAAAGCGCTACCGCCTGATCCAGTCGGAGCAGACGCCGTGGGATGCAAAAGCCGGCGGCGCGCTGAACATGAAGTCGTTGGTCACCGAGGGTGCCGGGCGCTTGATGCTCACCGCCATGCGCCTGTCGGCGGGATTTACCGTGCCCGTGGGATCGCGTCCGCACATGCAGGCCGCACTGGTGGTAGAGGGTTCCGCCGTGGTTGGCAATGAAACGCTGCGCGCGTGGGATTTCATGTACATGGCCTCCGGCGTTCCGCATGGCCCGATCAGTTTTCCGGACGGGGCGACGTTGTTGATGGTGGCCATGCGGGCCGGGTAGTTTCGCTTCGCTTGGTTTCGCTTGGTTTCGCTTTGTTATGCGACTGCTGCTTTCCCTCTCTCATTTTATCGATAGCGGCAACCGGCTTCTCGGCAAAATCGCCAGCTGGCTGGTGCTGCTCTGTTGCCTGATCAGCGCGGGCAATGCCTTAAGCCGCTATGGGCTTAACATCAGCTCCAACGCCTGGCTCGAAATTCAGTGGTACCTGTTCGCCGCCATATTCATGCTCGGCGCGTCGTACACGCTTTGCAAAAACGAGCACGTGCGCGTGGATGTGATTTACGCGCATGTCTCCACGCGCAAGCAAATCTGGATTGACCTCATCGGCGGCCTGTTGTTTCTGCTGCCCGCGGCTGCCATTCTTGCGTGGTTGTCGTGGCCGGTGTTTTATAACTCATGGATGCAGGGCGAAATGTCCAGCAACGCCGGCGGGCTGATCCGCTGGCCGGTGAAACTGTTTTTGCCGCTGGGCTTCGGCTTGCTGGTGCTGCAAGGGCTGTCCGAGGTGATTAAGCGCATCGCCATGCTCACGGGTCACCTTAAGGCCGATGTGCACTACGAAAGGCCGCTGCAATGATGCCGCATGAGCTGATCGGCCCGCTGATGTTCGCGGCGCTGATTATCTTCATGTTGATCGGCTACCCGGTGGCGTTCTCTCTGGCGGCGGTGGGTTTGTCGTTCGCCTTCATCGCGGTGCAGGCGGGCTATTTCGACTTCACCTTTTTGCAAGCCATGCCGGAGCGCGTGTTCGGCATCATGTCCAATGAACTGCTGCTGGCGATACCCTTCTTCACGCTCATGGGTGCAATCCTGGAACGCTGCGGGCTGGCCGAGGATTTGCTGGAAGGCATGGGCCAGTTGTTCGGCCCGGTGCGCGGCGGTCTTGCCTACGCGGTAATCATCGTCGGCGCGATTCTCGGTGCGATCACCGGCACCGTCGCCGCCTCGGTGATCGCGATGGGTCTGATTTCGCTGCCGATCATGATGCGTTACGGCTACAACATCCGCCTGGCTACCGGCGTGATCGCCGCCTCCGGCACCATCACGCAGTTGATCCCGCCCTCGCTGGTGCTGGTGGTGCTGGCCGACCAGTTGGGCAAATCGGTTGGCGACATGTACGCGGGCGCCATCGGCGCGAGCTTGGTGCAGGTGCTGCTGTTCTGCGCGTATATCGCCATCCTCAGCATCGTCAAGCCGGGCGCGATGCCGGCGCTGCCGCGCGAGGAACTGACCCTGCGCGGCTGGCCGCTGTATCGCCGCATCCTGCTCGGCATGGTGCCGTCGCTGGTGCTGATTTTTCTGGTGCTCGGCACCATTCTGATGGGCCTGGCAACACCCACCGAAGCCGGCGCGATGGGCGTGCTGGGCGCCATCGTACTGGCCGTGCTGCATCACGAACAATGCTCGCGACGCGCCAGAATAGCCGCGATGATCGGCGGCGCTGCCACGCTGCTGCTGTTGCTGCCCGGCATCGTGATCTGGAAAGAGGCGCTGCTGCCGGCCGCACTCACCGGCGCTGCGCAGGCGATGCTGAGCGTGACAAAAACGCCGCTGTTTGTGGTGGTTTACGCTGCGCTCGCGGTGGTGCTGCTCGAAGCCGCGGTGATCGGTGAGATACGCAGCCTGATCCGCCAGGGCATGGATTCCACCACGCGCATTACCGCGATGGTGATCTTCATCCTCATCGGCTCCAGCGTGTTCACCCTGGTGTTTCGTGGGGTGGATGGCGACCGCTGGCTCGAAGGCCTGCTCACCTCGCTGCCGGGTGGCGTGACGGGTTTCCTGATTTTCGTCAATATTTTCGTCTTCGTGCTGGCGTTTTTTCTGGATTTTTTCGAGATCGCCTTCATCATCATCCCGCTGCTCGCGCCCGTCGCCGCCAAGCTGGGCATCGATCTGGTGTGGTTCGGCGTGCTGCTCGGCGCCAACATGCAAACCTCCTTCATGCATCCGCCGTTCGGCTTCGCGTTGTTTTACCTGCGCAGCATCGCGCCCAAGGAGGTCAAGAGTTCGGATATCTATTGGGGCGCGATACCGTGGGTGATTTTGCAACTGATGCTGGTGGCGATCCTCGTGTTCTGGCCGGGGTTGGTGACTAATTTTCTCGACAAGGAGAAGGTCATCGACACCACCAAGATTCATATCGAGGTGCCGGCGGACTCACGCGCGGACGACGATCCCACCAAGGCGCTGGAACGCGCGATGCGCGGGGATGACAAAAAATAGGCTCATCAGGCCTTTGTAGGAATCCATCGAACCTCATGTTGTCATTCCCGCGAAAGCGGGAATCCATAACAGGGTGCCATATGGCACAGCGCATGGATTCCCACTTTCGCGGGAATGACGAGGATGGTTTTGCGCTTGACCCGGCACCAGGGCACGCCGTTCGCGGATCAGGAACGGTTACTTCTTCGCCGGCGCCCGCCCCAAACGCTCGCCCGCGCGCATAAACGCGTCAAAGCGGCTTTCCGCCACGGCCGCCCACTCCACCTGCTCGGAGCGGAACTGCTTCCACGGGTCGTAAATTTTCTTGAATTTTTCGTTCTTGCCGGCGATCTCTTCGTAGACCTCGCGCGTGGCGCGGTAGCACGCGGCCATGATGTCATCCGAAAACGGCAGCAGCTTCACGCCGTTGGCGATCAGGCGTTTCAACGCGGGCGGATTCACCGCGTCGTACTTGGCGAGCATCGACAGATTCGCTTCGTGGCAGGCGGATTCCAGTATTGACTTGTACTCCGCCGGCAGATCGTTATAAGCCTTCATGTTGACGAACAAATCGAGCTCCGGTCCGCCCTCCCACCAGCCGGGGTAATAATAAAACTTGGCGATCTTGTGAAAGCCGAGTTTTTCATCGTCATACGGCCCCACCCACTCCGCCGCGTCGATGGTGCCTTTTTCCAGCGCGGGATAAATGTCGCCGCCGGGAATTTGCTGCGGCACCACGCCCAGTTTTTGCAGCGGCAGGCCGCCGGTACCGCCGACGCGGAATTTCAGTCCCTTCAGATCCGCCACGGATTTGATCTCTTTGCGGAACCAGCCGCCCATCTGCGCGC
>VFLF01000865.1 GCA_009885185.1 Nitrosomonadales bacterium
CCCGACTGGTTCCAGGGCATCAACTGGAACATTCCCAACGCGGTGCAGGCCATCGTGCCGGGCTTCGAGACGCTGGCGACCGGCCTGATGAAACAAACCATCAAAAACAAAGGCGTGGCAACCATCGCAGAATTGCGCGAACTGGCGATAGAGGCGGGCGTGAACCTGATCGGCTGTCAGATGACAGTGGATCTGTTTGGATTCACGCACGATGATTTCATTCCACAGGTCAAGGAGTATTGCGGCGCGGCGACATTCCTGCCGCTCGCGCGCGACGCGGATGTGAGTTTGTACATTTAATCGAAGGGCGGGTTTAACCAAGGAGGGGAAATCATGAAAACAAAAGTGCTGGTTTCCGTATGCGCCATCAGTGCGGCATTCGCGGCGCCCACGGCGTTCGCGACCAATGGCTACTTTCAGCATGGCTACGGCTTGAAAGCCAAAGGCATGGCGGGTGTGGGCATCGCCCTGCCGCAGGACGCGCTCGCGGCGGCCACCAACCCTGCGGGAATGGTCGCCGTCGGCAGCCGTATTGATTTTGGCGTGGACTAGTTTCGTCCGGTACGCAATACGCGATTAAGTTTCGGACCGGGCCCCTTCGGCGCCGAACACGATGGCAATGGCGATCAGAATTTCCTGATTCCCGAGTTCGGCTACAACAGGATGCTGGGCGCGAATTCCTCTTTCGGCGTTTCGGTCTATGGCAATGGCGGCATGAACACCAACTACGAGTCGCTGAATACGGCGACCGGCAGCGGGATTTTCGGCGCCGGCAAACTGGGCGTCGATCTGATACAGCTTTTCATTTCGCCGACGTATTCGATCAAGCTGAACCCCAATCACTCGGTCGGTGTGTCGCTCAATATCGCGCATCAGCGCTTCAAGGCTTATGGCCTGCAAAATTTTGACAATGCGTTTGTCACCTCGGCGCCGGGGGCATTGACCAACAATGGCACGGATTCCGCCTGGGGCTGGGGCGTGCGCGTGGGCTGGCTCGGGCAAATCACGCCCGACCTGAGTCTGGGCGCGACCTACCAGACCAAAACACGCATGGGCAACTTCGACAAATATCGCGGATTGTTCGCCGAACAAGGCGGATTCGACATTCCCGAAAACTACGGCGTGGGCATCGCGCTGAAAGCGACACCGCAACTGACACTGGCCGCGGATATCCAGCAGATCAATTACAGCAAGATCAAATCGGTGGGCAACAGCGGCAACCTGCCCGCGCAACTGGGATCCAGCAACGGCCCCGGTTTCGGCTGGCGCGACATGACGGTTTTCAAATTTGGCGCAAGCTACGCGGCAAGCAACAATCTCACGCTGCGCGGCGGCGTAAGCCATGGCCGGCAACCGATTCCCGGCACGGAAACATTCTTCAATGTGCTGGCGCCGGGTGTGATTGAAAATCACCTGACGCTGGGGTTGACCTGGACGCTGGCCAACAAATCCGAGCTGTCGCTGGGCTACATGCATGGATTCAAGAAAAGCGTCACCGGCACCGGCCCCACCACCGGCTTCAATTTCAATATGTATCAGAACTCGCTGGGCATTGCCTACGGCTGGAAAATGTAACGCGGGCGAAGGCCATCAAATTGAAAAAGGCCGGGCAACCGGCCTTTCTTTTTCTCCATGCACCGCCGGGGCTTGCGTTATCCGTCGATATCCCGAGGTGGCTGCCGGTGTCGGGCTATGCGTCGTCCATCCACCCGGTTTCCCGCACCAGCCCCGCCATAATAGGCACGAGAGCATCCTCCAGCGGTCGCCGTACCGCGCCCATCTGGTCAAGCTTTTCGGCGGCATCGGACGGCGCCTCCTCGAACTCCATGATTAAATCTTCGATCATTGCGCGCTTGATGCCGGGATGGCCGGCAAAACCGAACGCGGAGCGCCCTATTTGCCACACGGCGGGCCGCTCCAGTGCATCGCGCGCCAGTACCTTCGCGTAAGCGGGCGGCAGCGGCCAGTCGCGCATGTAAACCACCAGCGGAAATTCGCGCGTCAGATAATTCGCAAATGAGCTCGAAAATGAGTTTCCAGATGAGTTCCCAGATGAGCCGCCCAAGGCGTCATCGTCCACGCGATGCGCGGTAGAGATGTCAAAGGTGAGTGCGCTGGACTGCACCGTGCCACCCGCCGCCAGCGCCAGTATCTGTGCGCCCAACCCGATGCCGATCACCGGCCACTCGCGCATCAGACACGCGCGCGCAAGTTCGATCTCCTCTTTCAGCGTCGGCAGATCGCGCGCACCCGCGCTGCCCCACGGCCCGCCGCCGAGCAGTATCAGACCATCTGCAATCTTGTCGCGATGCGGCAGCGCTTCCTTGCCCGCGAACGGGCGGTAATACTTGAAGCGCACGTTGCGGCCTTCGAGATGATCTTCGATCAGCCCGAGGTATTCGGCCGAGGTGTGTTGCAGGACGTGAAGTTGTTTCATGCTGCCGCGCGCATCAAGTATCGGGGTATCATTGTAAGTATTTGTTTTTAAACATTATTTTTATTTCGTCTTTTGCACGGCGGCTTCGAACGCGGCGCGAAAATCCGCCGGCGTGACGGTCAGCAAACCGGTTTTTGCCTGCGCGAAAAACGCTTCGATGGCGCCACCCGCCTGCGCCACCGCCACGCCGCGCAGCGCTGCTTCCAGATCAAAAATAGTGCGCGGCGGCGTGACAAAAAAATCACCGGTGAACAGCGCTTCGCGTATGCGTTTGTGCGCTTCGCCCTCCAGGCGCACATAGACGGTGATCGCGCCGCCCGCGCTGGCGTGGCTGCCTGTGAGCACATCCCCGTCCACCCCGGCGCCGGGATCGTCAATCTCCATCACAAAAGCGTCCGTGCCGGTTTCCTCGTCATGCAAGCGCGCGGCGAGTGATTCTTCCTCCGCGGTGATCACGCCGCGCGTGGGCGCGATACCCAGTCGTTCGGCAAATCCGGCGAGCAGCGCTTCCTGCACCGCGGCTTGGGACGGTGCAGCGCCCAACAGTTCGCGCAGCGTCACCACGCGCTGCGCGGCGGAATCCAGCGCGCGCTTGGCGAGCTTGGCTTGCGGCACGTTGAGCGCGGCCACCATGTCCGCCGGGTTCATGTCGATCAACACCGTGCCCTGATAGAACAGCGTGTCGCCGTCGAAGAAGCCGCCAGTGCCGCTGACTTTGCGGCCCTCGACTTCGATATCGTTGCGCGGACGGTATTTCGCGTTCACGCCGAGCCGCGACAGCCCCGCCGCCGCCGCCTCGCAGATTTCGCGCGTGAGATCGGCGAGCGAGGTGATGCCGAGTGTGGCGCGATGAAACACCAACTCCCAGCCGAGCTGGCCCTCGTCGAAATAAATCGCGCCGCCGCCGGTGATGCGGCGCGCGATGCCGATGCCGCGCGCGCGACAATGATCGAGATTGATTTCGCGCGACAACGCCTGATGGCGGCCCACCAGCGCGCTGGGCGTGAAGTGCAGGAAACGCACGGTGTCGGGTATCAACCCTGACTTGTGCGCATCGATCAGCGCCTGATCGAACGCGATATTGCGCCGCCCGTCGCGCAGCCCGGTATCGATGACGCGAAACGGTTTCAATGCTTTACTTCAACAATGCGCAACTGACGGCGAATCTTTTTTACGTCGCTCTTGTTGGGCGCGAACGGAAAGCTCGCGATATTCGACGGCGGCGAATCGCCATAGGGACGGTCGCAGGCCGAAATATCCTCGGCAAATTTGCCGGGGCAGCCGGAGGTGCGAAACGCCACGCCCGCGTTGATCACGTCGTCCAGTTCGCTTTGCGCCATGCCGAAATCGGTGACGCGGCCCTCGCCGTCGAATTTCATTTGCGTGACACGCACGCCGCGATAGTCGATGAGATAACGCGCCAACTGCACGCGCCGCCACTGGTCGCGCGGCGTGGCCGGCAGATGATCCATCAGTGAACCCTTCTCCGGGAAAAAGCAGAACATGTGGCTGTGCCCGCCCATATCGACGAGTTGCTGCACCAGCGTCAGCACGTCGTGCTCGGTCTCACCCATGCCGACAATGATGTGCGCGCCGAATTTTTGCGGGCCGAAAATATCGCGAGCGTCGTTCAAAATTTCCCAGTATTTGGCCCACGAATGCGGCGACTGTACGCCCTTGCCGCGCGTGCGGTCAAAAATCTCCGGCGTGGCGGCATCCAGCGCCACGGTAAAAATATCCGCGCCGAGTTCATGCAGGCGCTCAACGTCGCTGCGCTGCATGGTGGTCGGATTCGACAGGATCGACACCGGGATTGTCTCCGGCGAAATGCGATCGGTCCATTGCTTTAACACCGTCACCGTGTCGTCATCCGAGCGCGGATGCGTAATCATCGAAATGCACATGCGGTGAAACGGACTCGCCGCGCCGTCGCTCGTCACCTTGGCGATGACTTTTTCCAGCGGCACCGCCGGCCAATCGACGCGGATGAAATTGCGGTCGGCGTAATCGCGCTCGGCCTCGCGATGGCGCGCGAGCCCGCAATACGCGCAGTTGGCGCGGCAGCCTTCCGGGTACGACAACAGCAGGTTCAGGCAGCGCGTGCATTCGCAGCGATACATCTTGCCCGACATGATGCCCAGCGTGATCGCCGCCGCCGTGGACATCTGCACGTATTCCGGCGAGCGCATGTGCGGCGTGAGGATGTTGTAGTTGGGCAGATACACGCCCTGCGGTGCGACGTTGTTAGCCTTGACGCGCCCGCCGTTGCGCATTTCCTTCGGCGGCATCAGCGGTTGGCGCGGTTGCATCAGCGCGGCGGGGTTGTGATCCAGCGTCGCGGTGGCGTTGTTGGCAATCGATTCAGCATCAGGCCGTTGGCAACTCATGAGGGGGTATCCTTATCAGGCGGTTTATTGTAAGTATTTGTTTTAAAACAGCATTTATTGTGACGTCCAATATTGCGGATAGGCGATCCAGCCCCGCCGCAATGCGTCCTTGTCGCGCTGTGTCGTGGCCAGCGCCTCGCGGCGGCGTTGCGCGCGCGCCAACGCCGCGCCGAATACATCGTCGAGTTCTTCCGCGTAATCTGCGGGCGCGGACGTATCACTGGCATCACCAGCATTACCACGGAGCGTTGCCGCCGCCGCGCGCCCCGCAAG
>VFLF01000571.1 GCA_009885185.1 Nitrosomonadales bacterium
ATCCCCGACTCCTGCAACGCACTCACCACGGTAGCGTACAGATCATCCTGCACGAATTGCCGCGGCGAGAGATTCACCGCCACGCGCAGCGGCGGCACGCCCTTGCGTTCCCACGCCCGTATCTGTGCGCAAGCCGTCCGCAGAACCCATGCACCGATCGGCAGGATCAACCCGGTTTCCTCGGCCAGCGGGATGAATTTCACGGGAGAAATCATGCCCATGCCCGGCTGCATCCAGCGCAGCAGCGCCTCCATGCCGGTGACGCGGCCCGTAAAGATATCCACTTTTGGCTGATAGTACAATTCGAATTCGTCATGCTCCAGCGCGCGGCGCAGCAGCCGTTCAAGCACCAGTCGCTCGAACGAACTCTGATTCATGGTCGATGAATAGAACTGAAAATTGTTCTTGCCGAGCTCTTTGGCGCGTGACATTGCGTTGTCGGCATTCTTCAATATGTTCTGCGCGTCACGGCCGTCGCCGGGAAACGCGCTGATGCCGATGCTGGCCGTCAAATGATAGTCGTTGTCCTGCAACTGGATCGGCGCGGCGATCACGTTCAACAGCCGTTGCGCAGTTTGCGCAGCATCGCCCGGCATCACGCAATCGCGCATCATCACCACGAATTCGTCGCCCCCAAAACGCGCCAGCGTCGAGCGACGCGGCAATGCTTCGTTCACCCGCCGCGCCACCTGCCGTAACAGCGTATCACCGCACTCGTGGCTTAAGGTATCGTTGATGAGCTTGAAGCGGTCAAGATCGATGAACAGCACCGCGACCTGCTTGCCGGAAAAGCCAGCCTCCGACAGCGCTTGATCCAGCAACTGGGTAAACAGCAGCCGGTTGGGTAAGCCGGTCAACTCGTCGTAATGCGCCAGTTGGCGTATGCGTTCTTCGGCGCGCTTGCGCTCGGTGATATCGCGCATTACGCCGGCGAATTTGACGCGCCCATCCATGCGCATGACGCCCAGCGTCAGCTCTACAGGAAACAACGTGCCGTCGCCACGCAGCGCCTTGATTTCCCTCACCGTGCCGCCTACGTTATCCATACCGCCCACGTCACGCTTGCCGGCGAAATCGCAGCCTGTCAGCACCTGCATCGGCGTCGCAATCTTAAGAGCCAGCGGCGCGATCTGCCGGCCGGCGGCGGCAATCAGGCAATCCACGCTGCGGCCAATCAGTTCAGCCGCCTTGCAGCCAAACATCTTTTCCGTCGCGGCATTGACAAACTCGATAACACCATCGTCATCGATCACCATAATGCCGTCGACCGCGGTATCCACAATGGATTTCAGCAGCGTCTCGCTGCTGCGCAGATTCTCTTCCGCTGCCTGGTGCGCGCGGCGCACGGCGACCTCCCCCAGTTCGCGGCGCACCGCGGGCGCCAGACGGCCAAGATCGTGTTTCATCACGTAGTCATGCGCGCCGGAACGCATGGCCAGCACCGCCGTGTCCTCGCCCACCTCACCCGACACCAGGATAAACGGAATGTCACGCGCCATCGCCGTCACCACCTCCAGCGCCTCGAGGCCGTTGAATCGCGGCATCGAATAGTCGCAGATCACCGCATCCCAAGCGCCGGCGTCAAGACTTTCCTCCATGTCCGCGCGGGAGCAGACTCGTCTCCACGTCACGTTAAAGCCGCCTGCATCTAGCGCTTCCACGATCAGCAGCACATCACATTCACTATCATCGACGCACAGCACGCGCAGCGGCTCACGCGTTATCTGCCGTGATTCCGGCGAGTCATTCTGCCCGCTGGCTCGTGGCGCGGACGGGAGCAATAGCGGAACGTTCGCGTGATCCACCTTATGCCCTTGTATCGGTTGGTATGGCGCCAAAGCGTGTTGCCCCTTGCCCCGAACGCCCGCCAGCCGCCAGCCGCATGGCTTGGTCAAACTGCTTGAGCAATTCGTGCGGATTCGTGTCGTTCATTGAGTACAACCCAGTGCCGATTTTGTCGGAAAGGCAAATCTGCCGACCGAGAATCAGAAACGGCTGGCGAACGGCGCGGGTGATGCGGTCAATCACCGCGCGCATGGCCGCCGCACTTTGCGCATCATGAATAATGGCGACAAACTCATCCCACGCCATACAGGCGGCCACATCGCCCCGCCGAAGGCACTTATTCATTCGCGCTTCCACGTTGGCGCGCAACATGTCGGCGGTTTCATGTCCGTGCGCGTCGGCGATGTCATCCAGTTCATTCAGGTCCAGAAAAAGCAGCGTGGCGCGCGCCCCGCCCCCCTCGGGCGACAGCAGTTGCCGCAATCGTTCGCGAAACGCATGGTTGGCCTGCGCCTGTACTGGATCATCTGGATCATCCTCGCCAACCTTCGGCGATTCATCAGGGCAAACATCCGCGCGAAGCGGAACCATGGCACCGCCTGTCCAGGCGCTACTGAGATCGCGCATTAATAGTAGTTTTACCGTAATGTCTTCGGCGGCCACATCAACGCACATGATTTCCACCGGAAACGTACCGCCACCGGCGCGCAACGCATACATCAAATGCTCGCTGCCGTCCGGCTGCATAAAAACAAACGTATCAATGCCGCGGCCGATCAGGTCTTCCCTGCGTCGTCCCAACAATCGCGGCGTGCTACTGTCACATCCCGCGATAATTCCATCGCCGGTCACCTGAACGACACAAAAGTCGCGCACCGGGCTGGAACAAGGCGCCGCCGCACGCCGGTACGGCAACGCGCCGGCGCTTGCGCCCGTATTCCTGCTCACGTCATGCGATTCGCGCTTGAAAACTGAACTTAGCATATGTATTCACCTGATGACAGCATATTGGTGTCTCTCCGGTCACTTCGGCGGCGCGCACCATCGCTGAGCGCGCCGATGCAATACCGTCGTTCGATCGTTTCGATCTTTTCCGACAGGGTAACCACGCGTCCGGCCTCCCGCCGCTTGAAAAAGACACCCCAAGACGCCGCTTTTGCCGATTCAGCCCTTTACGGTCGGGTTTCACCCCAGTAGCGACACATCCTGCCTGTTGATATCGGCGTCCTAGGCCATAAACTTGAGCCGGTGACACACGCGACGGCACAAACAGCAGGTTTGATTTATTATTCGCCACGTGGCCAGCCTGCGCATCTCCTGTTCTTTATCGTTGATTTTTCTGAAAATTGCGGTTTATCCCGCCTCGCTTTTGTCATGAAACGCCCGCTTCGCCTGTTGCTGATCGAGGACTCCGAGGACGACGCCGAATTGCTGCTTGCCCAGATCAGGGAGGGCGGATTCGATGTCACGCATACGCGCGTTGATTCAGCCGCCGGCGCTACCCACGCCCTTGCCGACGGTCGCTGGGATATGGTGATTTCAGATTACACGATGCCCCAGTTCACTGGCCTGGATGCGGTGGAAATCGTGCGCCAGCATGATCCGGATATGCCGTTTATCATCACCTCGGGCAATATCGGCGAAGACCTCGCCGTGGAGGCCATGCGCCGGGGGGCGCAGGATTATCTGATGAAAAATAATTTGTCGCGGTTGGTACCTGCGATAGAGCGCGAGCTGCGTGAAAGCGTCGTGCGACGCAATGCGAGGCAGGCGCTCGCCAAGCTGGAGGAAAACGAGGCGCGTTTTCGCGCTATCGTCACCAACGTTCCCGGCATGATTTTTCAGCTCCATGTGGATCTGCAAGGCGCCCTGGCGTTTTCCTATGTCAGCGAAGGCAGCCAGCAATTACTCGACCTCGAGCCGCCGGAAGTACTCAGCGATAGCGAACGGCTTTTTTCCAGGCTGGTGGACAAAGGCGAGTCCGGCCTGCGTAGCCGCCTTATGGAATCCACGCACTCGCTGCGCCCTTTTAACTGGGAAGGATGCGTACAGGATGCGGCAAGCGACGCCATCAACTGGATCATCGCGCGTATGAGCCCGCATCGTCTTGCCGACGGCCGCGTACAATGGGATGGCATACTTCAGGATATTTCGAACCGCAAACAGGCCGAATTGGAACTGATACGGTCGCGCCAGCAACTGTCGGCGCTATCGTCTCACCTGCAACAAGTCAAGGAAGCCGAGCGCACCAGTATCGCGCGCGAAGTACACGACGACATTGGCGGCAACCTGACGGCGATCAAGATTGACCTGGTGTGGCTGATCAAGCACATCGGCAGTTCCGACCCCGCGGCACTGGCCAAGATGCACTCGCTGGAGTTCCTGGCGGACCGCACTATGGAAATCACCTCGCGCATCGCACGCGACCTGCGACCGCCACTACTCGATCTGGGCCTGCTCGCGGCGGTGGAATGGGAAGCCTCCGAGTTCTCCAAACGCATGGAAATCCCCTGCACAGTGGATTGCCGGGACGAGGATATTGTCGTCGACCCCGAACTGGCCACCACCCTGTTCGCCGTATTTCGCGAAACCCTTACCAATATCGCCAAGCATTCGGGCGCCACCCGTGTCGACGTCATGCTGGAAGCGGATGAGACGGCCTGCCTGCTGTCTGTGTTCGATAACGGACGCGGAATCTCCCAGACCGACCTGCTGAAAAAGGATTCCTACGGACTGCGCGGCATGCTGGAGCGCGCACGCAACCTCGGCGGCGAAATTCGCTTCAGCGGCGGTCCCGGTAAGGGGACCACCGTGATCGCGCGCCTGCCGCTGGATGCCGCATCTCGTTCGCCAACCAATGTTGAAAACACAACAGGATCATTATGGTTAGAGTTGTAATCGTCGACGATCATGCCATCGTGCGCCGGGGGTTGATCCAGGTCATTGATGAAAGCGGCACGATGTCCATCGTTGGCGAAGCCGAAAACAGTTCAGACGCCATGCAACTGCTGAGAAAAACCGCA
>VFLF01000409.1 GCA_009885185.1 Nitrosomonadales bacterium
CGGCTTGATAGGACGACGCGCCGGAACGGGAAGCGTTTTGCCATCAGTGCGCACGAAGACGCAGTGACTCGTTCCAACGTGCCGCCAGTCAATTCCATTCTGTCGCGCTACTGTTTGAAGCTGCGCAAGCTGCCAATCGAGCGGATTGTTGCGCATGGCCTGAAGCAGTTTCGCGGCAGTGTTCATGGCGGATATGATACTAGGGGTAGTATCACTGTGCAAGACTGGATGGCAATTGCAATGGATCGCGCAAAGAGTCTCAGGAGCGGAAGCCTTCGCTATGGGGCCGAACTAAAAGTGGACGTTTCAGACGACGGCTTTTTTTGCGTCGCACGGCTCAAATTTGACATTGCTTACAAAAAATTCCGCATTGAATCAACGAAGTGCTCCCATTTAGTAGGTCCCAAATGGAAATTGCAAACACGTCGCTCGTGGATGACTGTATACCATTTCATTTTAGCAAACAGGAATTGTAAAATATTAAATAAAAACAAACACTTAAATCATTATCGCGGCATCCGTGTCCGTCATCCTCCCAAACCCCGCTCGCTTCCTGCGCGGGGACGACGGTGTTGTTGTCTTGCGGGTTACTCTGAATTTTCTTCGAGAGGCGCTGGACAAAAAACAGCCCCCAACAATCACTCCACTTTGACCTTCGCCTTTTTTACCACGCCAGTCCAGCGCACGATTTCTTCCACCACGAAGCGGTGGTACTCCGACGGCGACTGGTAGTCGATGTCCGCACCTTCGTTGACGAGGCGCTTTTTTACGTCGTCCATCGCGAGTATGGTTTTCACTTCATTGCTCAGGCGCTCGACGATGGCGGCGGGCGTGCCCGCGGGCGCGAACATTCCCCACCATTGCACCGATTCAAAACCCGGCAGGGTTTCCGCGATGGTGGGCACGTCGGGCACTTGCGGATTGCGCTTGACGCTGCCCACGCCGAGCAGGCGCAGGTTGCCCGCGCGCACGTGCGGCAGGTTTTGCACCAGCGTGCCAAACAGCGCCTGACTCTCGCCGCCGATCGTTGCCATCACCGCCGGGCCGCCGCCGCGATATTGCACGATCACCGCGTCGATGTTGGTCATGATCTTGAACAGCTCCGCCGCCAGATGCGTGGAGGTGCCGACACCCGCCGCGCCGAAATTGAATTGTTTCGGCTTTTGCTGTGCGAGCGCGATGAACTCTTTGACGGAACGCGCGGCGATGTGGTTGTTAATCACCAGCGCGTTGGGTGAGGTGCCGATGCGCGCAATGGCGGCGAATGCTTTCACCGTGTCGAACGGCAGCTTTTGCAGCGCGGGCAGCACCGCATGCGGCGTGGAGATAAACATCAGCGTGTAACCATCAGGCACGGCGCGCGCCACGATCTCGCTGCCGATGATGCCGCCCGCGCCGCCGCGGTTATCCACCACCACCTGCACGTTTAGCCGTTCGCTGAGTTTTGCCGAAATCAGCCGCCCGACGATATCCGGGCTGCCGCCGGGCGGGAAGGGCACGACCATGCGGATGGGCTTGGCGGGATACGTCTGTGCCACGCTCGGCGCTGCAAACCACAATGCGATGGCGATGCCGGTAAGCAGCTTCATGGGTATTCCCTCATGGTGGTGATGGGTTTCACCCATCCTACATGGAAATTATCTACGGAAAGTGTTTTTGCAGGATGGGTGTAACCCATCACACACTATCTCACCGCTCGATCTTGATACCTGCGCTCTTGATCACCAGCGCCCAGCGATCCGATTCGCGGCGCATGTGCGCCGTCAGTCCGGCGGGCGTGCTCGACTGCGGCTCCGACCCAAGATCAAGCAGCCGCTGCGCGAACGGCGGGTCGGCGATCATTTTCACCATTTCGCCATTGATTTTGTTGATGACCATCGCAGGCGTGCCGGTGGGCGCGAGCATGGCGTACCAGTTGACGCACTCAAAGCCGGGCAGCGTTTCGGCGATGGCGGGTACCGTGGGCGCTGCGGGCGAACGCTTGGGGCCGCCCACGCCGAGCGCCTTTAACTTGCCGGTTTTCACCATCGGCAGCACCGCCGGAATGCTGTTGAACATGAAATGCATCTGCCCGGCGACCACATCGGTAAAGCCGGGCGTGGCGCCTTTGTAGGGCACATGCACAAAGTTGAGTCCCGCCATCGATTTGAGTAACTCGCAGCCCAGATGATTGGGCGTGCCGGTGCCGGCCGAGGCGCAATTGAGTTGCCCCGGTTTTTGCTTCGCAAGCGCGATGAGATCCGGCACCGTGTTGGCCGCCACCGACGGATGCGCGAACAACATCTGCGGATTGATCGAGCCCAGCGAAATCGGCGCCAGATCGCGAAACGAATCGTAAGGCGTTTTGAACAGCAGCGGGTTAATCACCAACCCGGCCGAGGTGGAAAAAATCAGCGTGTAACCGTCCGCGTTGGCCTTGGCCGCGATCTCATGCGCGATCACGCCGCCCGCACCGGAGCGATTGTCGATCACCATCTGCTGGCCCCACGCCTCGGTAAAGCGCTGCGCAATCGCGCGCGCGGTGAAATCATTCGCGCTGCCCGCCGAGCCGGGCACGACGATGCGGATGGGGCGGTTGGGGTAGTCGGTTTTGGGCTGGGCCTGAGCCCCATTCGTGAACATCCCGAAGGTTGCGATGGTTGCGGCGGCGAGTAGGGCGGTTTTCAATGGGTGTTCCTCGTGAATGAAGCGGCTCCAGCCATTTTACCAATCTGTTCTCAAGATTAAAGTTTTTCGCCATTTGATTCGTTAACACGATGACCGGTCCATTGGGTACGGGTGGTTACCCGCGTAGGCCGATAACGCTTTGCTTCCTTAAAAATGCTGACTCTCGCCAGCAATACCAGGCAGGACGCACTGGAACTTCTGTTGCAGCGGATGCGGGAGACCGGCGATTTTCCGGCGTTGTCGGAGGCCATTGCGACCATCAATCAGATTGCGTCGTCGGACAAGGAAAGCGTCAACAAGCTATCCAGCGGCATCCTTAAGGATTTTGCGCTGACCAACAAGCTGCTCAAGCTGGCCAACACCGCTTTTTATAGCCGCGTGGGCGGTGGATCGATCAGCACGGTATCGCGTGCGGTGGTTATGCTCGGTTTCGACGCGGTGCGTTCCATCGCCCTGAGCCTGCTGCTATTCGACAGCATGGAAAATCGTGCGCATGCGCAGCAACTCAAGGAGGAGTTCGTTAAATCGCTGTTCGCGGGCATGCTCGCGCGCGACCTGGCAGCGAAGGCCCACGTGAAGGACGCGGAAGAGGCGTTCATTTGTTCCATGTTTCATAACCTGGGCCGCACATTGGCAATGTTCTACTTTCCGGCTGAAATGCACGAAACCAGCACTCTGATGCAGAGCCAGGAGTATTCCGAAGCGAAGGCTTCGGCGCAGGCACTGGGCCTGTCGTTCGAGGAACTGGGCAGCGGTGTGGCCAAAAACTGGGGCTTCCCGGACGCGATGGTGTTCAGCATGGCCAAATTGCCGGCGGGGAAGGTCAAAAAGGGTGCGCGTAACGCTGACAGTCTGCGCATGCTGGCCGGGTTCTCCAACGAATTATGCGAAATCATCACTGGCACGGCGGAAGCGGATCGCGGCAAAGCGCTGGCACAGCTCGGCGGACGCTTTGGCGAGAGCCTGCGTTTGGACGAGCGGCAGTTGACGGCGCAGATGGAGAAATCGATGCTCGACATCGCGCAATTTGCCGCGGTGGTTGGCGTCAATCTCAAACAAAGTGATTTTGCGCTGCGTGCATCCGATTGGGTGGGTACGGCGGGCGCGGACAATGCAAAATCCGCGTCCAGTGAGTCCGAAATTGCACTCGCGGCTAGCGTATTGCGCGAGCCCGAGCCGACCGTGGCGCCGCCGCACACCCCCCAAGCGCAGGACACGTGCAGGACGCCCGAGGAAATTCAGTCCATCCTGACCGCGGGCCTGCACGATATCGGCAACGCACTGGTGGACGACAAGTCGACGCCGGACGACGTCGTGCGCATGATTCTGGAAGTGATGTACACCGGCATGGGCTTTAGCCACGTGCTGTTCTGTCTGCGGGATACGCGCCACAACACCCTGTGCGGCAAATCCGGATTTGGTGACGGCGTGCAGGAACTGGTCAAGGCCTTTCGCTTTCCGTTGCTGGATAAGCCCGATGTGTTTCACGTGGCGCTGAAAAACAACGCGGATATCCTGATTACCGACATCGATGATCCCAAGATCGCCACGCGCATACCGGGCTGGTACCGGCAACACGTGACGGCGCGCACGTTTGTGATTCTGCCGGTGCTGGTGAAAGGCAAGCCCGTCGGCATGTTCTACGCCGACCGACCCATGCCGGGCGACATTGCCATTCCTGAAAAGGAACTCGCGCTACTTAAGGCGCTGCGTAATCAGGCGGTGATGGCGATACGGCAGCGGTTGTAGAGAGTTTCTGTTGTCCGTGTTTGTGGAATAACATTCGATCTTGTTCCACAACGATAGGCAGGGCTACGCCGCCATCCCCGCCAGCACAAACGGCAGTATCCCG
>VFLF01000066.1 GCA_009885185.1 Nitrosomonadales bacterium
CAATCGAGGCGCGCGGCACACGGCCCGAAATCGGGCGTGGCCCGTACTATGTGCTGGGGCCGGTTAAAAACTACATCAACTACACCGACGGCGGCCTGGCGGTGAACAGCAGCCTGCAAGTGCTGGGCAAAGACGACGCGCCGATACCGCGTTTGTATGCAGCGGGCGCGACGGGGCAGGGTGGGCTGCTGTTAAAAGGCCACGGCAATCACCTCGGTTGGGGATTTACGTCGGGGCGGTTGGCGGGGCACTATGCGGCGGCGTTGGTGCCGAGGGCATAACGCGCGTATCGCTAAACCTGTAAAGTAAAAACTGGCATCGTGGTTCCCGCGAAGGCGGGAACCCATAACGCAGTGCCACTTGAGACCACGTATGGGTTCCCGTCTGCGCGGGAACGACAGGGTAGGTGATGGTCGTAAGGCAGATCGAGTGAATACCAATTCCCACTAACAACAGAGCGAGTAAGAACATGGCAGAACTGAAACAAGACAAAGGCTTCCTGATGGTGACGATGGAGCCGACGCCGGCATACGACGAGGAATTCAACGACTGGTACGACATGGAGCATATTCCCGACCGCACGTCGATTCCCGGTTTCGAGACGGGGCGGCGCTTTGTGTGCATCAACGGCTGGCCGCGCTATTTGTCGATGTACGATCTGACGCATATCGATGTACTGGAAAGCGACGGCTACAAGAGCCGCTCGTGGAACGGCTTCACCGCCTGGACCAAGCGCATGATGCAGAAAGTGCGCGGGCAGTGGCGCGGCAGCGGCACGCAGATTTATCCGGGGCAGGTGCTGACCGGCAATTTTTCACGGCTGACGTTTTTGCGTTTTCGCGGCGCGCCGGATTCACTGGCCGACCGCATCACACAGGGCGTGCGCGCCAATTATGAAAAGCGCCCGGAGACCAAGCAGGTGCGCGTGCTGCGTTCGGATTACAACCAGCAGATCGATTACATCGGCTGGATAGAAGCCAGCGCGCCGTTCACCACGCCGATGGATGTGACGCTATTTGGCGAGGCTGCGCAGTACCTGGATATCGTTAACGAGTACACGCCGTACTGGACGCGCGGGCCGCTGGCGGGGGTGTTTGGCGAGAAAAAGGTGTAAAAGTCGGTAGTCGCTCTAACAGACAGCCTCCGATTTAATCGGGCCTTGAACTCCAAAGTAGTCATCCAAACTCGATGCAAGGTTTGCAGACGGCAGGCAGCAACCGGCCAATTGCTGCCGATCAGCGTTACTTTTCATTTGGACGATTGATGTACACCGCGCACCCCCCTGTCGCTGATAGCTGTCAGACTTTTGAACTGAAGGGCCCTACCCGTTTAGAAGCGGGTGCCTGAATGTTGTAGCTGCCCGCAATCGCTAATCTACGCAGTTGACCGCTCGCACTTTGAACAGGTAACTTTCTTAACTGCAAATGGCATATAAACCTCCCTATCCTTAATCCAACCGGAGCAAGCAGAACATGAATGAAACAAGGCGTGATTTATTGAAATTTGCCGCGGCAGCAACTGCGGCGGGGTTCGTTGACAGCCGGACGGCATTCGCGCAATCTGCGGGCGGAAGCATCGGTGCTGATGACCGCGTCTACATCACGAACGAAGACTCAAATACCATTGCAGTCATCGATCCGCGCAACAATACGGTCGAGACCACGATCAACCTCACCAGCTTCGACGAAGATGCGCGGCCGCCATTCCGGTTTGTCACAGCGGGCGTCATGCCGCCGCACGCGGCAATGATTCATAAGCCGCTGTATCACGGCTGCATCGACGCGCATGGCGCGGTGCCCTCTCCGGACGGCCGCTATCTCGCCACCAGCGGGCGCGGTTCGAGCAACGTTTACCTGATCGACGCCGCGGCAAAAAAAGTTGTCGGCAATACCCCGAATCCTCAGGCCGGCGCGACGACGAATGCCGAGCGGCTGTCGAGCGGCATCCTCGTCGGGCGCGAGCCACATGAGCCGACGTTCACGCGCAACGGAAAAGAGTTGTGGGTCACGCTGCGCGGCGAGGACCGCGTCGCCATCCTCGACGTGGATCGCGCGGTGCGCCAGGTAGGCGGCACTGAGGCCGGTGCCATCCTGCGCTTTATCAACACCGTCAATGGGCCGGCGCAGGTGTGGTTCGACAAGGCGGGGCAGACCGCGTTCGTCGCCAGCCAGAAAGTGTCGAAGGTCGATGTGTTTCGCGTCAATCCCGATGCCAACGGCTACTCGCGCCCGGAACGCATCACCACGCTGGACGTCACCGGCCAGGACAAGCTCGGGTTTACGCCGTTTCTCAAGACCACGCCTGATGGCGCGGAAGTATGGTTCTCGCACAAACTCGCCGACGCCGTCTCCGCCCGTGCTTGCACGGACCCGTTCGGGCTACTCGATGCGGTGCCGCTGGGCAATCTGGCGCGGCCCAACCACGTTGAGTTCGTCGAAAACCGCCGGGGTAGCGTCGTGTATGCGAGCCTTGCGCGAGTCGACGACAATGGGCCGGGCGGTGTTGCTTCCAGCCAGATCGCCATCATCGACCGCAGCGCAGCGCCCGGCTCCCGCAAGGTCGTAGGCACGTTTTTTTCCCGTGCGCGAGAGGCGCACGGCATCTGGACCAATCCGGCCAACGACCTGATCTACATTGCTCACGAACAGGACGAACTGCCGAACACTGCCAACGCAGGGCAGACTTGCTGCACCTCATTCGACGTGACTGACCCGTTCAATCCGAAGTTCGTCGCGCAGATTCCACTTGGCGTGCTGAAACTGCCCTCGGGCGAGCTAAGGAACAAAAAAAGCATCAATCTTGTATACGTGCGGCCGGGCCACAAGGGCCAGACGGCTTAGGAGAACGTCATGCTGAAATGGCTGCTTCCGCTGGTCCTGCTGGCAGCCGCGCCGGCGGTAGCGCAGCAAGGGCACGAGCATCATTCGGTCGCAACCGCTTCGTCTGCGAAGCAGAATGCAGACCCCGGGTATTCGCGCTTCGTTCTGGAAATGAACGCGGGCATGAGCAAGATGATGAAGGATATGCACGCGCCCGGCTATGCCGGAAATCCCGATATTGATTTTCTGGCGATGATGATCCCGCACCACGAAGGCGCGGTGGAGATGGCGCGTCTCGCGCTCGTCCATGGCCGCGACCCGGCCACGCGCAGGCTCGCGGAGGACATTATCGCGAGTCAGGTGGTCGAGATCGAAGGCATGAAGCACCGGCTTGGGACGCTGCGCGCGAACAAGGAAGCGGGCGCGGGGGAATTTCCGGAACTCGGCGGCACGCGCGGGCCGGTTAGGTAGTCATGCAACCGAATAGCCAGGCTACTGCCTGTAGTGCGGGCGACCAAGGTCATCGAATGAGGGGCGCGAGCGTCGGCTTTTTCAGGATTTTCGAGCAGCGATTAGCCGACTCTTCCCGGCCAATTGCTGCCGGTCGCTGTTACGTTTCGTTTTCGTCAATTCTGGTCACAAAACCGCGAGTTGTGCTGCGTTAGGTATTCGCCTGCCATGCGCATTGGAATACTGCCGGTGAGCTATCGCACACTCCCAGCCCCGTCCCTTTGGCTTAACCCGGGGCTCCGCTTTGATAGATCGCGTCGTTGCGTACAAATGCAATTCCTGCCACCTACACAGGGACGCCTTCGATGACGCTGAACTCGAGCGCAGTTGTGATTAATTTTGTCAGCCTGAAACCAGTTGATTTCAAAAGAATATGGAATTCTGCTTCCGTGCGTTCCTGTCCTCCGGCACCGAGCAGCATGGTCAGATCCGCCTGCGCTATCGCGTGATGAAGCGGGGATGAGTCCAGCCGCGCTGGCATGATTCGTTCGACAAGCAATAGTTTGCCGTCCTGCGGAATCGTGCGGCGGCAATTGCGGAGAATCGTAGTGCTCCGCTCGTCGTTCCAGTCATGGATTATGCTCTTGAGCATGTAGGTATCAGCGCCGCCAGGTATTGTGTCGAAGAAACTACCCGATACGCACTCGCAGCGCTGCGCTAACCCTGCATTTTCCAAATGCGCCCTTGCACCGTCCATGGCGTGCTGCATATCGAAGAGCACGCCCTTCATGCCCGGGTACGCTTCAAGAACCGCCGAGAGTAGCGCCCCATGCCCGCCACCGACATCGACGACGCGCCGCGTACTCTCAAAATTGTATACGCGTAGGACTTCAGCCGCGACGCGGCGCGTGTGCTCTACTCGAGAGCGATTGAACACCTCGGCAGCTTCCGCGTCATGTTCCA
>VFLF01000116.1 GCA_009885185.1 Nitrosomonadales bacterium
CGTGCCGCCGGGGCCGATGATGGACGAGGCCGGTTTGAGAAATACTTCAGCCATCAAATCGTCGGCGCTTAATTGCGTGCGGTCATACGCACCGACTCGCACCTTCATTTCGGCCTGATGCGCGCGGTAATTCGCCGCCGCCGCCCAGATCGCAGGCGGATTGATGGTGGGGGCGCGCAGCTTTGCCAAGGCCAGGGAGAGTGGTTTGCCGCCGCGCGCGGCGGCGAGTCCGGCGGCGCCCGGCTGGTTGGCGAGCGCATCGATAATCTCGGTCATGGTGGCGCCGGGGCGCACCACGCCGGTTGCCGCCAGTGCATTGCCCAGCGGGTAGATGGCATCGCCATCGATCAGACCGGCGTCACCGGCGTTGTAGCGGCAGATTTTCATTTTGAGTGTGTCCTTGATGGAATGATGGATTAATCCAGCGGCTCGATCTTCGCTGCCTTCACCAGTCGTCCGGCGATCTCGATGTCGCGCTTGATCTGCGCGGCAAATTGCTCCGGTGTGTTGCCGATCAGTTCGAAGCCGTCGCTGGCGGCTTTGGCGCGCGCTTCGGGTGCGGCGATTCCTCTTACCAAGCTGGCGTGCAGGCTCGCCAGTATCGCGGGCGACAGTTTGGCGGGCGCGAACAGCGCGGTCCACGTCGGCGGCGGCTCGAAGCCCGGCAGAGTTTCAGAGGCGGCGGGCACGCCCGGCAACGCGTCGATGCGCTTGTTACTGGCGATGGCCAGCGCGCGCAGGCGCCCGCTGCGGATAAAGGGCGCGATCGACGACACGATGGAGATGGTCGAAGGCACGTCGCCGGAAACCACGTCCTGCACCAGACGCGTATTGTTGTACGGCACGTGCAGCAGCGAGATGCCCGCCATCGCCGAAAGATTCATGCCGGCAAAGTGCGCCTGCGTGCCGATGCCGGATGAGGTGTAAGCGAGCTTACTGGGGTTCGACTTGGCGTAGGAAATATAATCGGAGAGCGTTTTGGCCGGCATTGAGGGATGCACGGCGATCACCAGCGTGGTGCGCCACAGCGCGCTGATGGGGGTGAAATCCTGCACGGCATCGACATGGCCGGTGCGCGAAAGGTAACGCCGAGTGACAAACACGTTTTGCGACGCGGCGAGCAAGGTATAGCCATCGGGCGCGACGCGCATTGCCGCTTCAACCGCCAGCAGGCCGCCCGCGCCGCTGCGGTTGTCAATAACCCATTGCTGCTCGGTAGCAGCGGAAAAAAATCGTGCAAGGTGGCGGAAAAATACATCGCCGCCGTTGCCGGCCGAGTATTCCGAAATGATGCGGATGGGTTTGAAGGGGTAGGCCTGTCCTGGGGTTGTCGAAGGGGTTTGCGCGGTAGCGGTGTCGCCCGCGGCAATCGCCAGCGCCACGGTGAAACAGGTCATCGTGCGATTCATGATTCACATCGCCCGAAACGGAAACGCATCGCCCGACGCCGCCAGCCGCGCGTTGTCGCGCTTACCGATGCCCCAGTGGTCGGTGCGGCCGGGGGGCCATTTCCAATCGTCGGGCTGGCCGGTGCGATAGCTGTCATCCACGCGCTGAATTTCAGAGGTGTATTCGACGCACGCGCCGAAGGGCGCGATGAAATACGCGAACGCATTGTTGCCGGGGCCATGGCGGCCGGGGCCCCACACCGTTTCGATGCCCGCATCCATCACGCGGCCGATGCCGCGCATCATCGAATCCAGATCTGGCATTTCAAACGCGATGTGATTCAGCGAGAGTTGCTTCGCGTCGGCATAGGCAATCGCGTGGTGCAGGCTGTCGCAGCGCAAAAAGTTCATCACGCGCGTGCGATCCGACAGTTTGAAACCGAAAACGTCGGTGAGCACGCGCGTGCCGCCTTCGCGATCACGCGAGTTGAACACCACGTGCGCGAGTTGCAGCGGGTGTTGCGGCTGCGTAGGCAGTTTCGCGGTGGTGTCTTTCTCAGTGAGAAAGCGATACGGCTCGCCCTCCGGCCCGGTGACGTAGAAGCCCGCGCCGCGCCCCGGCTCGTCGAATTCGCTCACCCACGCACCGTGCGGCAGGCCCGCTTTTTCAACGGCGGCGAACAGTGCGTCGACTTCGGCTTTGGTGCCGGAGAATGTGGCCGATGCAAAAGCGCTGACGGCGGCATCCTTGACGGCGACGATATAAGCGTGCGCCTCGGTGCCGCGTAAATAGGTTGTGGCGTTGCGCGTGCCCGCGTCCAGCAGCCCCCACGGGGATTTGAAGAAGGCCGCGGCGGCGGCGCTGTCGGGCATTTCAAGTTCGATGCTGCGTAGATGCATGATGATTCCTTATGTTTTGGCGCGCGCGTCCAGCCAGTTCAGCAGAACGCGATTGAATGCATCGGGCTGCTCGACGTTGGGCAGATGACGCGCGCCGGCGAAATCGGCGTAGCTGCCGTTGGGAAACAACGACGCGATGTGTTTGCTTTCGGCAGGAGCGGCGCTGGGATCGTCGGTGCCGCACACCACCAGCGTTGGCGTGTTGACGGATTTCAGCCGCTCGGTGAAATTGAAATTACCGATGGCCTGCGCGCAGCCGGTGTAGCCTGTAGGTGTGCAGCCGACGATGGAATCATAAATCTGCTTCCAGCGGCGGGGATGCTTGCTCTTGAAATCGTCGGTTAACCAGCGGGCAATGGTCGCGTCGGCAATGGGCGCGAGAGAATTCGCCTTTTGCACGGCCTCGATGCGCGGGCCCCAGCGCGTTGCCGCATCGGCGGGTGATTGGGTTTGCGTGTCGCACAGCATCAGCGATAACACGCGGCCCGCATGACGCAGGCCAAGCGACTGGCCGATCATGCCGCCGATCGACAGCCCGGCAAAATGGCAGCGGCGCTCGCCGATGGCATCCAGCACGGCAACCACATCGTCGGCCAGCGCGTCGATGGTATACGGCGCGGGCGGCGCACCGCTGCCGCCGTGGCCGCGTAAATCTATGCGCAGCGCACGGTAGCCCGCCGCCGTGAGCGCGGGCACTTGCTCGGCCCACATGCCAAGGTCGGCGGCGAGTGAGTGCGAAAACGCGACGACAGCGCCCGATTCGGGGCCTACGATGTCGTAGCAGATGTTCCGTCCGGGCAGGGGTAGCAGCATGACGATTTCTCCGTTATTCGTGTCGTTGATATTGATTCAGGGTTCAGCGCCCAAAGAATTTGCGCACGGTCTCGTCCGCGATTCTTTGCACGAAGGCCGCTGTGTCCTTGTCGAGCGCGCCGAAGTAATCGTAGGGACTGCCGACGGGTGATCGCTCATAGAGGCTGGCGTACACCACGCTGGAGGCCAGATACTGTCCCGCGATGGTGGGGTGATAATCGTCGTAGCCCATCTGCAGCTTGATGCCCGGACGTTGCCGGTAGGCCTCCCGGAATGCCAGTCCCACGGGGATAATAAAAGCCCCCACTTCATTGCCGACTGATATCACCATCTCCTCCAGTCTGCGGTTAAGTTCATCGGACGGCATATTGCCGCCGGGCTGTCCGTGCGGGGGAAGCCAGTAGAGCGCGGTGCGCCCGCCATACTTTTTGATCAGCGCATCGAACTCGATCACCGTCTGCCGGTACTTCGCGCGCCCCGCGTCCGTCATGCCGTCGCGGAAGTTCCCGCCCAGCACGACAATCTGGAATGGTTCTTTTTTGTCCAGGCTGGCCGGCTTCAGATAATGCTCCAGCGGGTAATGGTGCAGCATGCCGGTGGTGATATGCACCGACGTGAACCCGGGCCGCAGATCAAGGGACGGCGTGGCGGCTAACGCCATGCGGTGCGTATGGGTTTGCAGTGCGCCGCCGTAATACATGATGCTGCTGCCGACGAAAAGCACGCGCATCGGCGTATCGACCGGAGACTTTTTTACCATCGGCGCCAATGGGGACGGCACCGTCTGGCCGCGCACGGCCATGGAGCACAGTGCCAACGGCGCCATCATCAACAACGCAGCAATATAACGTTGCATACCAACCCCTCTCAGGTGAAATAAACATTCACGGCATGGCGCAAGAAGAGTAACCGCTTGAGTATAAGTCCGCGATGGAATCGAGGGCAATGTTTGCGGTGCCTGCGGTTTGTAAGACCTGCGCGCAGCGCCGGGCTATAATCTTTGCTCTCTTTTCTCTCAGGCGAATCGCCCATGATGCCCCGCACGGTTCTCCCCCGCGACCTCAAGAACATGCTGCACGACGGCAACGAACTTGCCCTGCTCGACGTGCGTGAAGAAGGCCAATTTGGCGAAGGGCATTTGCTGTTCGCCACGCCGCTGCCGTATAGCCGGCTTGAATTGAGCATCGGCGCATTGGTACCGCGTCAATCAGCGCGCATTGTTTTGTGTGATGGCGGCGACGGCGTCGCTGAGCGCGGCGAAAAGCGACTCGCGGCAATAGGTTATACCGATGTGTCGGTGCTCGCCGGCGGCAACCCGGCGTGGGCAACGGCGGGGTTTGCGATTTTCAAGGGGGTGAATGTGCCGAGCAAACTGTTTGGCGAACTGGTCGAGCACGTGTACGACACGCCTCGCATCACCGTCACCGAACTCGCACAAATGAAAGAGCGCAATGAGGATTTCATCATTGTCGATGGCCGGCCCTA
>VFLF01000016.1 GCA_009885185.1 Nitrosomonadales bacterium
CACTACAAGGCGCGCAACATGATCGAGCAATGGAAGCTGCCCGACGGCACGCCGATGCGCATCCCGGCGGTGACGCCGAAATTGACCGCAACGCCCGGCGGCACGCGTTGGCTGGGGCCGAAACTCGGCGAGCATACGGCGGAGGTGCTGGCGGGGCTGGGTTACAGTGAGGCTCGGCAGGCGGAACTGCGCGCGAAGGGTGCAATATAGGGGAATGGTGGTTATACTGTAAGTATATGTTTTTATTGAATAATTTTAATTTCAGTGATTGGGAGGTGAGATGAGCCTGCTCCGTGCTATTGCACTTTTGACCATCGCCGTGCATGCACAGGCACAGGCGCAAACCTATCCGGCGCGCCCGGTGCGCATGGTGGTGGGCTTTCCGCCGGGCGGGTTCACCGACATTCTCGCGCGCCAGATCGGCGACCGGCTCACACCCGTGATGGGCCAAACGATCGTGATCGACAATCGCGCCGGGCAGGCGGGCATCATCGGCGCGGATATCGTGGCGAAGTCCAAGCCCGATGGCTACACACTGCTGATGGGCCACAACAACTCCAACGCGGTGGCGCCGTCGCTGTATGCCAAGATGCCGTACGACGTGCGTAAGGACTTTATGCCGATTGCGCTGGCCGGATCGGTGGCGACGCTGCTGGTGGTGCATCCCTCGGTGCCGGCGAAGTCGGTGAAGGAATTCATCGCGGTCGCGGGCAGTACCAAGGGGCAGTTGCGTGTGGCGTCGGCGGGTGTTGGCAGCACGCAGCATCTGGCCATCGAGCGTTTCAAACTCGCCACCGGCGTGCAGATGGTGCATGTGCCGTACAAGGGCAGCGGCCCGGCGGCGATCGATCTGATGGGCGGCCATGTCGATGCCTGCTTTGATGCGCTGGGCGTGGTACAGCCTTATGTGCGCGCGGGCAAACTGCGCGCGCTGGGCGTGGGCACCCTTCAGCGCGTACCGCAGTTTCCGGAACTGGCCACGATTCACGAGCAGGGCATCAAGGGCTTCGAAAGCGGCTCTTGGTTCGGCGTCTACGCGCCGGCGGGCACGCCCGCTTCCGTGATCGAACGCTGGTCCACCGCGCTGCGCACCCTGCAGGCGCAACCCGAATTCGCCGAACGCATCATCGGCCTGGGCGGCCAACTCGCCAAGCCCAACACGCCGGCGGAATTCGCCGCATTTATGGAAGTCGAAATCGAGCGCTGGGGAAAGATCGTGCGCGCGGCAAATGTACGACTGGAGTGAGGTGCGGCTCGAGTGAGGCTTACTTCCGCTCCTGGCAAATGCGGCAAGCATAATCCACCAGCGCATCGGCGGTAACCCCCACCGCCTTGTGCTGCCGCTTGTTGTATTCCTCCGATTCCAGTTCGGTGCGGAATGAATCGTTCAGCCGGTTGATCATGTTGAACAAGCCGCACATCATCGATACTTCCACGATCTCGGCGTCGTTGCAGTGTTGGCGCAACTCATTCCACACGCCGTCATCAAACTTGGCGGTGTTTAACGTCATCGCTTCCGACCACGCCATCACGGCTTTTTCCTTGTCGGTGAACAAAGGGCTCGCGAGATAATCTTTAGCCTGCAGTGCGTCGAATTCCGCGTCGGTAAGTCCCAGTGCTTGACCAAGCACTCGATTGTGCTGCGTTCAATAGTTGCAATTGTTGACGGTGGAGGTTTTGAGACACGAAAGGTTGCGCAGCCGCACGTCCGACACCGCGCCGGCGTTGGGCTGGCGCACGGCGGCCACCAGCGGCAGGAACCAGCGCGCCACCAGCGGACTGTGCGACAGGATGCGTTGCAGATTGGCGGTGCGTCCGAGCATGATATTGCTGGCGTCGAACAGGTCTTTGGTGGGGCCGTTGGCCTCTTCGTCGGTAATGCCGCGGATGCGTTGGGTCATGACGGTTTTCCTGTCATTGATGGGCGGGGCATGGATTATAGCTTTTCTCCCGTTTCACACGATTCGCACTTTCCTCCCCCACGGTTGGTGCGCTAAGATCACCCCCGGGGCAACAACCAATGCGGGCGGTGCACAATGATTATCCGCGACATACTCAATCTCAAGGGCAGCGCGATTTTCAGCATTACGCCGGAGGGTCGTCTGGCGGATGCGGTGTCGATCATGGTGAAAAACGACATCGGATCGCTGGTGGTGATGGTGGATGGCGCAATGATTGGCATGCTGACTTTTCGCGAAGTCCTGAAAGGGCTGGACGCGCAACGCGGCAACCTGGGTGATTTACCTGTGCGTGACGTGATGGTGAAAGACCCAGTGATCTGCAAGCCCGATGATACGTCCGAGTCATTACGCGAGACGATGGCCAGCCAGCACGTTCGCTATGTGCCCGTGCTGAATAATGGCAACCTGCTCGGGGTGATTTCGTTTCACGATATCGCCAAGTCGGTCATCAAGGAAGCGAGCTTTGAAAATCGCCTGCTCAAACGTTACATCAAGAACTGGCCGGAGGCCGAAGAGCCACCGGCGGCACGCTAGGTACCGACGGTACACGTTGCTTCAAATTGCTATTTAATTATTCGGGAACGCGGATGAATGTGAGCAGCGTTACTAGATCAGACATCACATGTTGAATTGGTTGAAAGGGGACAAGGTTAATCACCCGTTCGCGGATGCCAGGCATGCGAAAGCCGTGATCGACTCGTTTCCGGCCAACGATCCGTGGCAAACGCTGGAGGACGCCAACTACTGGCTGCATTCCATTAACCAAACGGCCGGCTTTAAGCTCGTTAAGCGCTTTGAACTGATTGACCAGCTTGATATCGCCACGCGCGAGGCGCAGGAAAAACTGCTCGATACCTACAACGGTCTGAGAGAGCAGGACAAGATTCAGGAAAAGCGCATCTGGAAAACCAGCAGTGATTTTTGGCATGCGAGCGCGGCAGGTTACCTGGCCTGTCTGGATCAGGCTCAGGACGACAAAAATGTGTCCGCCGCCACGAAAGGCCAGTGGCTGGTGATTGCTGCTCGCGGAATACGCGCGCTGCGGCAACAAGTGAAATGGGTGCTGATGCGCTACGGTATGGTGAGACCGGAAATCTGGAAAGAGATCGGGCGTTATACCGCATTTGCTGAAAAGGGCGGCTTTGCCGATAAGTTGGTGGAGCTTTATCCCGTGTCCGGGCAAAGCACGGTGCACTATGAATTCCTGCGCTTAATGATGCTGTGGGCCTCTTCGCCGAGCGGACTTTCGCCGGTGGAGCAGGATGTCGCCGAGCGCATCATCGTGCATCTGACAAGCAAATTCCGTTTCGAGATGACGCAGTGGGACGACTGCGGCTACCGCTTCGATCTGGATGGCATACTGCCGCCGCTGCGCCTGACGCGTTCGACGACGATTAACGCGGGTACCCGGTTCTTCGATGCCAGTGAGGCGCGTCAGGCGGCGCAAGCGATGTTGTCGCTGGTGACCGGTACCGGTTCGATGCCGGCCGGTGCGGACTTGGGACCCGGGGTCGAAGCCGTAACAGTGGCTAAGGTGCTCAAGCATTTGCTGTTCAATTGGGCGAAAGAGATGCCCTCCCGCGCATCCGAACGGCGCAGGACGGCGATGACGCTCCACGTGGTGCATGGTTTTCAGAACGTGCAGGGGGCGGTGGCGCCGGAATTGAGCGAAGGCCTCGATTTTTCCGATACGCTAGCCTACGATACCTGGATCGCGGAGGATGTCAGCGTGGGTGGATTTGGCGTAATAGTGCCGGCGAACAAGGGGGAATGGTTGAAAGTGGGAGTCTTGCTAGGCGTGCGCACCGAGATTGAATCTTCGTGGAGTGTCGGTATCGTCCGCCGCGTCAAGAGTGATGAACATCGGCAACACCATGCAGGAATACAATTGATTTCCAGAACCGCACAGTTGGTGCATCTGCGTACGTTAGCCGCAGTGGAGCAGGGCGGCAAGCGCCAATCTGCCATTTTGCTGAGTACCCAGCCTTCTCCCAATGGAAGTTTGCATGTTATCGCGCGTCATGACTTGTTTGATGGTAAGGAGCCGCTTGAGGCAATGTACGGCAATCCGGCGCGAACGGTGATGCTGGAGGGGGCGGGGTTGTTGGAAAACAGCGATGACTTTGACTGGCTACGTTACAGGTTTTCCGAGCCTTTTTACTAAACTACGTCGTGACAGTTGCTAACCTCCAATAGGTGCGTTGGGGGTGCCGTATCCCGTGCCCTGCGTCCGGATGGTCTTTGCGGTATCAGCAGTCAACCTTTGCTGTGATTGACCTGCGGGACTGTACACGGGATGGGAAAATGTCATAATTACAGCCGTTTGGTGCGCCGGAGGCAAAAATGCTCGATTGGTTCAAAGGCGATAAGGTAGACCACCCCTTCGCGGATGCAAAGCACGCGAAGGAGGTGATCGGCGCTTTTTCCGCCAGCGACCCTTGGCAGGCGGTGGAGGATGCGAGCCACTGGATCGAATCAGTGAACGCGACCGCGGGCTTCAAGCTGGACAAGCGCTATGAATTGCTGGATGCGCTGGATGTCGCCGCGCGCCGATCGCATCGCAAGCTGTTCGAGAACTACCTCGCGCTGAAATCAGGCGACTTCATCCACGAAAAGCGCATCTGGAACGTGGTAACGAAATTCTGGAAGTTGCTCGCCGATGGTTATCTGATATGCCTGGATCAAGCGCAGAACAGCATGAACGTCGGCAGCGCCATGAAGCCGCGCTTGCCGGTCATCGCGGCGCGCGGCATGCGCGCGCTGCGCAACCAGATCAAGTGGGTGCTGATGCGCTATGGCATGCTGCGCCCGGAGATCTGGGCCGAGGTCGCGCGCTATACCTCGTTTGCCGAGGTAGGCGGGTGCGCCGATGCGATGGTGGACGTTTATCCAGGAGATTCGGCGTCGGTGCGTCACGAGTTTCTGCGCATCATGATGTTCTGGGCGTCGTCTCCCGGCGGATTGTCGCAGGTGGAGCAGGATATCGCCGAACGCGTGATCGTCCTGCTGACCCCGAAGTTCGGCTTCTCGATCCGGCCGTCGGATGGCAGTGAATATTGCTTTGACCTCGACGGGCAGCGCCCGCCCTTGCGCTGGATGCCGTCTGTTCCGCCTATGGCCGCCCCCAGATACTTTGACGCCATCGAAGCGAGCAAGGAAGCACAGGCGTTGCTGACGAAAATCACCAGCACGGGGGCGATACCCTCTGACCTGGTCGTGAACGCTCGCGCTAATATCGCGGTGGTGACCCGGGTGATGAAGTATTTGCTGCTGAATTGGGCGATGCCCGCGCGCGCCTCGGAGCGCCGCAAAACGGCGATCTCGCTGCAAATAGCGCATGGATATGAAAACGTGCTCGGCACAGTGGCGCCGGAACTTGCGGGATCCGGCGAGGGACTCGATTTCGCAAATGCACCCGAGTACGAGACATGGGTGGCGGAGGATGTGAGTGCCGGCGGATACGGACTGGTGACGCCCGCGGGCAAGGGGGGATGGTTGAAGGTGGGCGTGCTGGTCGGCATCCGGACGGAAACAGATTCGACGTGGAGCCTCGGCATTGTTCGGCGCGTCAAGAGTGATGTGCATCAGCAATTCCGCATCGGCGTGCAATTGATTGCCAAGGCCCCGATGCCGGTGAACTTGAGCCGTGTAGATGGCGGCGCCAAGTCGGAGAATGCCCTGCTGCTGGCGCCGACGCTATCGCTGAACAGCAGTTTGCACATCGTCACGCGCCGCGATATTTTTGTCGGCAAGGTTCAGCTGGAAGGAGTGTACGGCAATCCACCGGTCACCGTTTCGCTCGAGGCCGCCGGCACCATTGAAAACGGGGACGATTTCGATTGGCTGCGCTTTAAGGCGAGCGAGCAGGAGCAGGTGTCGTTAATATCGTTGAGGCTGGATATATCGGGCCGATGACCTGCGGCATGCGCCGCAAATGGAGGTAATGTGTTGAAATGGCTCGGCGGCAGTGACAAGGTCGATCACCCGATGGCGGATACCGCGCGGGCAAAGGAAATCATCGCGGGGTTTCCGACAGAGGATTCCACCAAGGCCGCGCACGATGCCGTGCATTGGCTGGATTCCGTCAGCGAGACCGAGGGTTTCAAACTGGCGCGGCGTTATGAAGTGATCGACATGATCGATGTGCCGATCAAGCGGCATGGGCAGAAACTACTCGAACAATACCTTGCGCTTAAACCGCTGTCCAAAGTGCAGGAAGGCCTGATGTGGCAGGCTGCAACGGATTTCTGGAAGGC
The DNA here is from genome assembly GCA_009885185.1 of Nitrosomonadales bacterium. The sequence goes on from VFLF01000016.1 coordinate 6,218, forward strand.
GCTGGGCGACGCCTATCTCGTGTGCGTGGCGCAGGCCGAGGCGGATAAGGCCGCTGCGACCGTGTTTCGCAAATCGCTGCCGGCGCTGCTCGCACGTGCGATGCGAGCGCAGATGCTGCAGATCAAGTGGATATTGATGCGTTACGGCTATGTCACCGACGGCTATTGGCAGACGGTGGCCAAGCTCTACAATTTTGCAGAGAGCGGCGGGTTTCTCGACGAGTTGACGGACATTTACGGCGGTGCGCATGGCCGCGGCACAATGCGGCAGGAGTTTCTGCGGGCGTTGATGCTGGGCGTGTCTTCAACCGGCGGTTTGTCGCCTATCAAACAAAACATCGCCGAGCGCGCAATCGCACATTTTTCCAGTGTGTTCGTTTCGGGAATGGAGTCGGGAGAAGGGCGCAATTTTATTTTTGATCTGAACGGCAGCATGGCGCCCGCCCGTGTGTTGGCCGAGCCGCCGCAGGGCGCGCGGCTGTTTTACTTTGGCGCCGGTCGCGCGCTGGATGGTGCGCAAAAAATAATCGATGCGATCAATGAAACCGGCGCCCTGTTGTCCGACATTAACCTCGGGCCCGGCGAGAACATCGACCACATGGCCGATACGCTGGTGCATCTCGCGTTTAACTGGGAAAAAGAACTGCCGCCGCGCGATTCGGAGCGCCGCCGCGTGTCGGCGACGCTGCAGGTCGCGCATGGACTAGGTGGCATTTTGTCTCCGGGCGGCAGTGGCGCCTGCGATGCATGGATCGTTGAAAACGCCAGCGACGAGGGTTACGGCGTTATCGTGGCCGGTGTGCGCAGCGAATGGCTGCAGGTGGGCGTGCTGATCGGTTTCCGGCCCAACAGCGCGACGCCGTGGGGCGCGGGCGTGGTGCGGCGTATTGAAACCGATGCGCGCGGCCAGCGTCGCGTCGGTATTCAAGTGATCAGCCGTACCGTGGTATCGGCGACCATGTGTACGATATCGGCATCGGGCGCGCGTGGCGCTCAGCAAAACGTGATCTTGCTGGATACCGAGCCGTCCAGCAGCGGCTATCTCTTGGCGGTGCTGGAGCCCAGCATTTTTTCGCTGCGGGAATCGCTCGAGGCCACGCGCACGGCGGATGGCAAGACCTTTATGCTGTCGCCGTCAAGCATGGTTGAATCCGGTGTGAATTTCGATCGCGTGCGGTTTAAAGTCGGCTGATCCGCGGGCCGTGGCGTGCGCGGCGTGTTACGGTCGCTGAAGCACGGACGTAAGCCACGCGCCGATGTCGCGCACTTCCTCCAGGCATACCGAGTGCGGCATCGGGTATTCGCGCCACTCGACCGCGTAGCCGGATTTCAACAGCAGATCGCGCGAATGTTTTCCCATCGCGTACGGCACCACTGGGTCTTGCGTGCCGTGCGCAATGAACAGCGGCGTTTGGGTATTGGCGGGCGCTGCTTCGGTTGCGAAACTGTCCGCGCACGGCAGGTAACACGATAACGCCATCACCCCCGCGAGTTTTTCCGGATAGCGCAATCCGCTGTGCAGTGCGATGGCGCCGCCCTGTGAGAATCCAGCTAACACTATTTTTTTAACAGGAATTTTTCTATCGGCTTCACGGGAGATCAATGCGCCTATTTGCGCCTGCGACTGACGCACGCCTGTTTCATCGGCGCGTTTCGCGCCGGTTTGCAAGTCGCCCATCGACACGTCGTACCACGCACGCATCACGTGGCCGTTGTTGATCGTCACCGGCATCATCGGCGCGTGCGGAAAAATAAAGCGAATCGCCGGTGCACCGGACAACTCGAGTTCATTGACGATGGGCACGAAGTCATTGCCGTCGGCGCCCAGACCGTGCATCCAGATCACGGCGGCGGTGGGGTTGGGACGTGTTTCGAGTTCGATGGTTTCTAGCATAGGGATGAGGGCGTGTATGGGTGAACGAGTGAACGGGTGAACGAGTAACCCCGTGCGGTGTGGTTAGGTTTTTTTCAACGCCGACTTCGGGCGAAATGCCTTGACCACGCTGTCGTTGGTCTCGATGTAGGGGCCGCCGATCAGATCAATGCAATACGGCACGGCGGCGAAAATACCGTGGACCACCGGTTTGCCGGCGTCGTCCTTCAGTCCTTCGAGCGTTTCCTTGATCGCCTTGGGTTGGCCCGGCAGATTGATGATCAGCGCCTGTTTTCTGATCACCGCGACCTGCCGCGACAAAATCGCCGTCGGCACGAATTTCAGGCTCACTTGCCGCATCTGCTCGCCGAAGCCGGGCATCTCTTTATCGCCGACGGCAAGTGTCGCTTCCGGCGTCACGTCACGCAGCGCCGGGCCGGTGCCGCCGGTGGTGAGCACGAGATGGCATTTTTCGCTGTCCACCAGTTCCTTTAGCGTGGCCTCGATCAGCGGCTGTTCGTCGGGAATCAGTCGCGTCACCATGCGCCACGGGGACGTGAGGGCCTGCGTGAACCAGTCCTTCAGCGCGGGGATGCCCTGGTCTTCGTATACGCCTTGCGAGGCGCGGTCGCTGATCGATACCAGGCCGATCAGCAGTTCGTTGTTGCTTGTCATAAAACGATTATATCAAGCGGCGGTGGGGCGCCCCGCACGTCCGGTCGGACGAGGCCGCTCGCCTGCGCCGCGTTCAATCGCGCCTTGTCGGCCACGCGTCGATCCGCGCCGCTCAGGCGAGAGCGGCCCTTTCGGCATCGGCGGTGTTGCTGAACACCGGCAACAATTGGCCGATCCCGGTGGCTTCAAGGATCATCCTGACCGACGGCACCATTTTTCCGCCGCGCTGCTGCACCGCCTTGGCGCTGGTAATCAGCGCGCGGATGCCGATCGAGGCGAGAAACCGCAGGGCGGAAAGGTCAACCACAACGCCATTCTTGAGTGCCGCGATCAGTTCCTCGAGCTTCGCGGCTACCGAATCGGTACCCGGCGTATCGAGGCGCCCCGAAATGGCTATGCAGCGAAGGTTATCGCCGACATCGTTATGGCTGATGGACATGATGGTTTTCTCCGGTTAGAAAGCACGGCTCGGCAGTCACGGTTCGACAATCAGTATGGCACGGGCGTATGGCCAAGGATCTCCCGCAAGCTCTGAAATAACGCCCGATAGTTTTTCGGCGCCTTTTTTTGTTCACGCTCGCGCAGCGTGTTGCGGATCAGGGTGCGCAGTTGCTGCAAATTGGCGTGCGGAAATTCGCCGGCAAGTTCGCCGATGGCGGCGGGCTCGGCCAGCAGCCGGTCGCGCCAGTGCTCGATGCGGTGCATGTGCGCGATTTGTTCCGCCGACGCGGATTTCCATGTGTCGAGCCTGGCCTGTATCGGCGCCGGATCAACGTTGCGCATCAGTTTGCCGATGAACTGCAATTGCCGCCGCCGGCCTTCGTGCGCGGTGATTTTTTGTGCGGCGAGCACGGCGTCGCGCAACGATTCAGGCAGTTCCACCTGGGACAGGCGGTCGCGATTGAGCGCTACCAGCGCCGCGCCGAGTTCCTGCCGCGCGTGGGCGTCGTTCTTGCGCTGCGTTTTGCTCGGCCCATCATAGTGCAGTGCTTCGTCCGGTGAGTCTGTCGGGCCCGCGTTATTGTCTGTGTTCATAGCAATCTGTGGGAGGAATCAACCTGTTATGATATCGCTGTTTGCGCGCAGGAACTAACGCGCGGTATTTGCGTCCTACCGTCCTAACGTTTATCACGGGCCGCCCGCTCGGTCAGCCCATTTTCAGATCGCCATCATGCCTAACACCGGATTTTCCCACGACAGCGGCCGTTTGCAGTCGCTGACCCGCGACGCGCTCGACTATGCGCGCCAAAAAGGTGCTACTGCCGCCGAAGCCGAAGTAAGCGAAGGTTACGGCCAGACGGTCACGGTGCGCCACGGCGAAGTGGAAACCATCGAATACAACCGCGACAAGGGCATCGGCGTCACGGTGTATCTCGGCCAGCGGCGCGGCCATGCCAGCACCTCGGATTTTTCGTCCAAGGCCTTGCGCGACTCAGTGGATGCGGCGCTGTCGATCGCGGGCTTTACCGCCGCCGACGATTGCGCGGGACTGGCGGACGCCGACATGCTGGCGCGCGAGATTCCCGATTTGCAGTTGTGGCATCCGTGGGATCTGCCGGTGGAGCGCGCCATCGAGCTGGCACGCGCCTGCGAGTCCGCGGGTTTCGCGGTGGACAAGCGCATCAGCAATTCCGAGGGGGCGTCGGTGTCCACGCAGGAGTCGCATTTCGTCTATGGCAATTCGCACGGGTTTCTGGCGGGATATCCGGGGTCGCGCCATAGCATCAGTTGTTCGCTGATCGCGGGCGAGGGCGACAACGACGGCATGCAGCGCGACGACTGGTACGATGTCGCGCGCTCCCAGTTGGACATGGTGACGCCGGAGTCCGTAGGCAAGCGCGCCGCCGAGCGCGCGGTGCGCCGGCTGGATTCACGCAAGATCGCCACCACGCAGGCGCCGGTGCTGTTCGAGGCGCCGATTGCCTCCAGCCTGCTCGGCCATTTTGTCTCGGCGGTGAGCGGCGGCAGTTTGTACCGCAAGTCGTCGTTTTTGCTTGACAGTCTGGGTAAGCCGGTGTTTTCGCCCATCGTGCAGATCAGCGATTTGCCGCATGTGTTGAAAGGCCTGGGCAGCAGCCCGTTCGACGGCGAAGGCGTGGCCACGCAGGCGCGCGAGGTGGTGAAAGACGGCGTGGTGCAAGGCTATTTTCTCGGCAGCTATTCGGCGCGCAAGCTCGGCATGCGTTCCACCGGCAACGCGGGCGGCAATCACAATCTGATAATGGGCGACACCGGGGACGACTTCGCAGCGTTGCTGAAAAAATTGCATCGCGGCCTGCTGGTGACGGAACTAATGGGGCAAGGCGTGAATCAGGTCACTGGCGATTATTCGCGCGGCGCCGCGGGTTATTGGGTGGAAAACGGCGAGATCGCCTACCCGGTGCAGGAGATCACCATCGCCGGCAATCTCAAGGACATGTTTGGCCACATCGCCGCCATCGGCAACGATGTGCTGCGCCATGGGTCGCGCCAGTGCGGCTCGGTGCTGATCGAGCAGATGACGATCGCAGGCAGTTAAAGCGATACCATTTTAAGTATTTGTTTTTATTGCATTTTTTTAAATGCCCGCGGATCCGCAACAGGCGGCGCCCACGGGCGATGTTCGGTGCGGTTTATGGATGCGCGCCGGGTTTGTTGTACTGGATCTGCTGTTGCTGCCATGCGCGGTGTGGTGGGTGCGCCGCCGCGAGGCCGTGATCCTGCGCGGCGGCGAGCCGCTCGATTCCATACAGGTTTCGTTGGCGCGCGCGGTGGGTGTGGCCGCACCGGAGCGTGTGCGCGTAATGGCCGCCGCGCGCGTGCCCATGCCGCTGCCGTTCAGGGTGCGCCGCTTGGCGCAACGGCTGGGCTGGTTGTCCCCGCATATCGCAGGCATGACGCTCGGCTACGGTATCCTGCTGCGCGGCGATTGCCGCGATGACCATCGCCTGCTGGCGCACGAACTGGCGCATGTGGCGCAGTATGAGCGCTATTCAAACGCTGCGGGTGAGGGACGCTACGCGGGCTTTTTGCGCCGGTATCTCCGCGAATGCGTGTGGCCGGGTTATCCGCGCGGCGCGCTGGAAACCGAGGCGCGCCTCGCCGAGGCGGTTGCCGCGCGCTACTCACGCAGCAAACACGCAGCATACACACAGCAAAGGGGAATGTGATACCGTACGCCTCTGTTTATTCTGGTAATGCGGCGATTCGCCGGGAAAATTAATGTCAATGAAACACATGCTTTTGGGGCTGCTGCTGTGCGCGATGTCGTCGATGATGTTGGCGCCGGTCGCCGCGCAGCCGACGCGCCTTGCCTACATCGACGGACAGCGCGTTGAAAACGACACCAAACGCGCGTTTGATGTCGCGGAATCGCTGCGCCGGGAGTTTTCCACGCGTGAAACAGAAATGCGCGCGGGGGAAGCGCGCATTAAGGCGTTGCAAACGCAGTTGCCCGGCATCAAGGAGCCGCGCGAGCGCGAGACCAAGGAGCGCGAATTCCAGGCCGCGGCACAGCGCTTCGAACAGCAGGCGCGTGCTTTTGTGGATGACCTGGAGCGTCGCAAGGCCGAGGAACGCCGCAAGTATTTTCAGGAGGTCACCCAGATCGTGACGCAGATGGCCGCGGCGCAAAAATACGATCTGGTGGTGCAGGACGCGGTTTTCGCCAGCAAGGCCATTGATATCACCGACAGCGTGGTCAAGGCGCTGGGCGGGCCGGCGCCGCGGCAAAAGCCGTAATCGCCGTTCGCGGCGGGCAAGCCGTGCGCCCGTGTTGTGCCAATCGCGGCGGGCTGGTGATACAGCCGTGTTAAAATCAGCGCTTTAATACCGCGCGATCTCAATCATGTTCTCAACCGCCAGAGACACCATTGCAGGATTCGATCCGGATCTGTGGAGCGCGCTGGAAAGCGAGCGTCAGCGCCAGCATGATCATATTGAACTGATCGCATCGGAAAACTACGCCAGTCCGCGCGTGCTGGCGGCGCAAGGTTCGGTACTCACCAACAAATACGCCGAAGGCTATCCCGGCAAACGTTATTACGGCGGCTGCGAACACGTTGACGTGGCCGAGCAGCTCGCGATAGACCGTGCCAAAAAGCTTTTTCATGCAGGTTACGCCAATGTGCAGCCGCATTCGGGCGCGCAGGCGAATTTCGCCGTGTTCAAGGCGGTGCTGCATCCGGGCGACGTGATCCTCGGCATGGCGTTGAGCAGCGGCGGACATCTCACGCACGGCTCGCCTGCGAATGTCAGCGGGCGCTACTTCGACGCGGTGAGCTACGGGTTGAATCCGGATACCGAGGAAATCGATTACGACGAAGTGGAAGAACTGGCGATGGTGCGCAAGCCCAAGATGATCGTCGCCGGCGCCTCCGCGTATTCCCTGCGCTTTGACTGGAAGCGCTTTCGCGCCATTGCCGACCAATGCGGCGCGTTACTGATGGCCGACGTGGCGCATTACGCGGGACTGATCGCGGCGGACGTTTACCCGAGTCCGGTGGGCATCGCTGATTTTGTGACCAGCACCACTCACAAGACCCTGCGCGGGCCGCGCGGCGGATTGATTCTGGCCGACGCGAAGCACGAGAAGATACTCAATAGTGCTGTGTTCCCGGGTACACAGGGCGGGCCGCTGATGCATGTGATCGCCGCCAAGGCCGTGGCTTTCCAGG
>VFLF01000234.1 GCA_009885185.1 Nitrosomonadales bacterium
GCCGTACGACACGCTGAAGGATTTCACGCCGCTCGGCCTGATTGCGGATATTCCTTCCGCACTGGTGGTACACCCCTCGCTGCCCGCGAAAACCGTGAAAGAGCTGATCGCGCTGGGCCGCGCGCATCCGGGCGCAATCAATTTTTCGTCGGGCGGACGCGGCACGGTGGGGCACCTCGCTGGTGCCCTGTTCAGTTCCGCGGCCAAGGCGCAATACACCTTCGTGGCCTACAAAGGCTCGCACCAGGCGCTGATCGACGTGATGTCCGGCAATGTGCAATTCCAGTTTTCCAGCATTTCCAATCTGCTGCCGTATGTAGAGTCAGGACGTCTGCGCATGCTGGCGCAAACCGGCGAAAAACGCTCGCCCATCGCCGCGCACATTCCGACCATGGAAGAAGCCGGCCTGCCAGGCTTCGTGGTGCGCAGCGGATTTAGCTTTCTCGGCCCCGCCGGCCTACCGCGCGCCGTGGTGGAAAAACTCAACGGCGCATTGGTAATTTCGCTGCGAGAACCCGCCAATCGCAAGCTGCTCGCGGCACGCGGCGCAGACCCCGTGGGCGGCACGCCCGAGGAACACGCGCGCTACATCAGCGCTGAAATCGGTAAGTGGATGAAGGCAGCGCGCGAAGCGGGCATTACGCCGGAGTAAAACCCCCACCACCACTGTCGTTCCCGCCTGCGCGGGAACGACGGGGTAGTTAGAATACATACTATCGATACCAATGAGCGGCGCTTGAGCATGAACAGCCCAAAATTACTGCCTACCCCCTGCCCGCCCGAACTCATCGCCGCCCTGCGCGCGCAATTCGGCGAACGGCTCGCCACCTCGCACGCGATCCGCGAGCATCACGGCAAGGATGAATCGGCGTTTCCCATCGCGCCGCCCGACGCGGTGGTGTTTCCGCAATCCACCGACGAATGCGTCGCCATCGTCAAGCTGTGCACCCAACACCACACTAACATCATCCCCTACGGCGTGGGCACCTCGCTCGAAGGCCATGTGCTCGCCATCCACGGCGGCGTGTGCGTGGACATGAGCCGCATGAACAGCGTTGTCGCGGTCAACGTCGATGATCTCGACTGCACGGTGCAAGCTGGCGTCACACGCAAGCAACTCAATCAGCACTTGCAGCACACGGGATTGTTTTTCCCGATAGACCCCGGCGCCGATGCCACCCTCGCCGGCATGGCGGCCACGCGAGCATCGGGCACCAACGCCGTGCGCTACGGCACCATGCGCGAGAATGTGCTGGGCCTGACCGTGATACTCGCCGACGGGCGCATCATTAAAACCGGCGGTCGCTCGCGCAAATCCGCCGCAGGCTACGATCTCACGCGGCTCTTCGTCGGCTCCGAAGGCACGCTGGGCTTGATTACCGAAGTCACGCTGCGCCTTTATCCGCAGCCCGAAGCCGCCTCCGCGGCCACTTGCACCTTCCCCACCATCGACGCCGCCGTGCGCACCGTGATCCAGACCATACAACTCGGCGTGCCGATCGCGCGCTGCGAATTACTGGACGCGCTCACCATCAAGGCCGTCAACGGCTACAGCAAACTGGGGCTACGCGAAACGCCGATGTTGTTCTGCGAGTTTCACGGCAGCCCTGCCTCCGTCAAGGAGCAGGCCGAAACCGTGCAGGCCATCGCGCGCGAACAAGGCGGCATGAATTTCGAGTGGGCGACAAAACAGGAAGACCGCACCCGCTTGTGGCAAGCGCGCCACGACGCCTACCCCGCGTGCCTGCGCCTGAAATCCGGTGGTCGCGCCATGGCCACCGACGTGTGCGTGCCGATCTCGCGGCTCGCCGAGTGCATCGCCGAAACCGACAAAGACGTGCAGGCATCGCCGCTGCCCATCGCGCTCTTCGGCCATGTCGGCGACGGCAATTTTCACCTGGCCATCATGGTAGATCCCGACAACCCGCACGATCTGGAAGAAGCCGAGCGCATCAACCAGCGCGTCGTGTCACGTGCACTGGCGATGAACGGCACATGCACCGGCGAACACGGCATCGGTTTCGGCAAGCTGGATTTTCTCGATGCCGAGCATGGCCAAGCCGTTTCCGTGATGGCAGCGATCAAGCAGGCGCTGGACCCGCACAATATATTCAATCGCGGGAAAGTTATACGACACTAACACCCAACCACGGCTGCGTGACAGCCAACTCCCCTGAGAGCCGCCGAGCAACGCAGGCGCGCCGGGGGAAGTCGGCGAGGACTGTCTGAGTCCTCGCGCTATTGGTTTATGCGAGGGCGAGTTCCGCAGCCGCCCTGCGTCGAGTAGCGCAGGCAAGGGCACACTTGAAGCGGAGCATCACGACCAGACATACGGCGCAATGCGCTTCGCTTATTGACGCCCTACGCGTCAATATTTCCATTAGTCATCCGTTGACAATCTAAACTTTGTGGCTCTCGACCAAAACATGCACGCATAGATCGGCCCCATTGACGCGTTGCCTGTTTCAAA
>VFLF01000212.1 GCA_009885185.1 Nitrosomonadales bacterium
CTCTTTGGCAAAAAATCCGCGGCAACCCACGCGGAAGATCAGGTATGGATGATGGACAATGCGCGCCGCAAGGGACTGCACGCACTGATTGAGCAGAGACTGGTCGGCGGGAAAACCGTGATGCTGGTATGCCTTAACAAGAACGCCTTCGACACCTGGTCGGAAGCGTTCGTTGGGCGCAAGCCGTTTCACTGTCAGGACGTGTTTGGACGCAACTCGTTGAATTCGCATCTGTCGCGGCCCGGCGCGCTGATCATCGCGCTGGCAAGCAGCCTGCCCGGCGACATCGCGAAGACTGCATCGCCCGTGGAAATACGCGTGCTGGAGCGCCATGCCTCACGCGCGTCCGATGACGCGCTGCTGCGTTTTGCCGATCAACTCGGGCCGATGGCCACGATTGAATTTCACCTTTCGCGGGAAGTCGAACTGCTAAAACCATTCGCCACGGATGAATTCAAAACACTGCTGTCGAAGCTGGGCACGAGCGACACGGAAGCGATATCAAACGCCATGCTATCGCGTTCGATCGCCAATGCCCAGAAGCGCAATGCATAGTCGCCACGTGGGGCAGTGGTGTTGTTGTTCCAGCGCATGATGCAGATAAGAATTGCACTGACCGCGGATGCGCTGCCCCGTCCCGCCGTTGTTTACGGGATAATGCGACTTGATCCATTATCGAAAGCGTTGTGATGGCGGCGCAGCTAAGAATCGTGGTTATCGGGGGCGGTATCGGCGGCTTGTTCGCTGCCAATGCGCTGATCGCGCAGGGACTGCGCGTTGGCGTGTATGAGCAGGCACCCGTGCTGGGCGAGATCGGCGCGGGCGTGTATGTGACGCCGAACGCGGTGCGTCATCTGCAGCGTGTGGGCCTCGGCCCCGCTGTCGAGAAAATGGGCGCGCGGTCGGCCCTGAGTCCCGCTACTTTCGTCATGACGGCACGCCGATCGCGCCGGTGCAGGTGTCCGACGCCGCCGGGAACTCCTGCTTCGGCATGCACCGCGCCGACTTTGTGGAGTTTCTCGCCGCCAACCTGCCCGCCGGTGTCGTGCATACCGGCCATCGCGCGGTGGGCTTCGAGCAGAGCAGCGACACGGCGCGTGTCACATTCGCCAACGGGGTCACGGTCGAGGCCGAAGTGGTGATTGCCGCCGACGGCATACACTCCGAACTGCGACCGTACGTTTTCCCGCCCTCGACGCCGGTGTTTCACGGCACCATTTCGTATCGCGGCCTGGTCGCGCGCGAACGCTTGCCGGACTGGCCGATGGATCGCTGGCAAATGTGGGCCGGGCCGTCCAAACATTTTCTGGTATTTCCGGTGCGCCACGGCACGATGGTCAACTACGTCGGCTTCGTGCCGGCCAACGAGGAAATGAAAGAATCGTGGTCAGCGCCAGGTGACCCCGATACGCTGCGTCGTGAGTTCGACGGTTGGGACCCGCGCATCGGCAACGTGCTCAGCCAGGTGGATAAAACGTTTCGCTGGGCGCTCTATGACCGCGAGCCGCTGCCGACCTGGACCCAAGGCCGGCTCACGCTGCTCGGCGATGCGGCACATCCGATGTTGCCGCATCTCGGTCAGGGCGCCAATCAATCAATCGAGGACGGCATGGCGCTGGCGATGATCCTTGCCCGCGTCGAGCCATCGGCAGTTCCGGCGGCGCTGTTGGCCTATGAGAAGCTGCGGCGCGAGCGCGTGGCGGCGGTGCAGCTAGGCGCGCGCCAGAACGGGCTGCGTGTCGATTCCGCCGACGCGGATCTGGCCGCCCGAGACGCACAGCTCGTCGCGCATGCTGAATTCCGCAAGCAACTTTATTCCTACGACGTGGCGCCGGAAGCGCAAGCCGTGGCGGAGGCCCTGCCGCGATAGATTTTTAAGGAAACACTGAACAAGTCCTTCGACAAGCTCAGGACGAACGATAAGTTATTGATTCCGTTCGTGGTGAGCCTGTCGAACCATGAGCGGAATCCACTTATTCAGCGTTTCCTTAATTCACTTTGCCAAGCCGGTTTTTTTCGCCATCTCGCTCACGCGCTTGAATTCCTCGCGGATTTCGATGGTCGTCTGCTCGGGGGTGCCGTAGCTCTGCAAAATGCCCAGTGGCGCGAGTTTTGCGTTGATGGCAGACGACTTGACTGCTTGTTCAATCGCGCCAACCAGGGCTTTTCTTGCGTCCTCGGGAATCCCGGCGGGCGCCAAAAAGCTGAACCAGATGCCGAACAGTTCTTCGCGATAACCCAGCTCGCGCAGCGTGGGTATGTCGGCAAATTCTGCGGAGCGGCTTGAGCTGACGATGCCGCGCAACGCGCCTGACCGGATATGCGTGCTTAACGCGCCGAGCGACAGCACGACGCCCTCGACATGCGCGCCGCGCAAAGCCACCACGCCGGGTGCCGCGCCCGCATACGGAACCGCCAACAACTCCACCCCCGCGAGAGCATTGATCAATTGCACGCCGAAATCACCGACCGAGCCGGCGCCCGGATGACCCAGGCGTACTTGGCCCGGTTTCTTTTTTGCACTGTCGATCAACTCCGCGAAATTGCGAAACGGCGCGTCGCTGCGCACCACCAGTGTGCTCGGCGTGCGCGCGGCGATACCCAGCGGCGTCAGATCACGCAGCGCATCGTAAGTGACGGACTGCGGATCGAGCACCGCGCGAAAGGTGAGCGCACTGTTCTGCGCAAACAAAATCGTGTAGCCGTCCTTTCTTGACTGCACGACACTGCCGGCGCCGACCGCACCGCCTGCGCCGGGGCGATTGATCGTGAGCACCTGTGTTTTCAACAGCCGCGATAGTTCTTCGCCCAGCGCACGCGCGGCAATATCCGCGGCGTCACCGGGGGCCAGTGGAACCACGATACTGATCGGGCCGCTGGGGAAGGACTGGGACTGGGCCTGCGCGATGACCGGCAGGCAGATTAGCGCCCAGACGCAAACAATCGGGTGTGCGAACTGTTTCATGGCAGCTATTTTACCGCCAACTGTTCACGCAGCATCACCGCCATGCGTTCCGGCGGCGTGCCCGGCGGAAAGAACAGCACGTATTTTCCGTTGCGATCCAATAGAAACGTAAACGCCGTGTGTTCAATGAAATAGGTTTTTGAGCCGAGCGGCGTTACTTTTTCGTAATACACCTTGTAGCCGGTGGCGATGCGGCGCACTTCATCTTCGCTGCCGGTCAGTGCGACAAAGCGTGGGTGAAACGCCGCGGTGTAGTCGCGCAGCAGCTCGCGCGTGTCGCGCGCCGGATCGAGCGTGATGAACACCGGCTGCACCGCATCGCCGGCCTTGCCGAGCGACTTCACCGTGTGCCCGATAGCGAGCAAATCGGTCGGGCACACGTCCGGGCAGAAGGTGAAGCCGAAGTAGAGCAGCACGATCTTGCCGC
>VFLF01000089.1 GCA_009885185.1 Nitrosomonadales bacterium
CGAACGCCACGACAAAACGTACCGGACGATTCGGATAAGTTCCCGCCGCATCACGCGCGGGCGCTTGTGCGAACGCGCTACCGGCGAGCGCGCAGGCCAAACCGCCAATGCACCATAACCATTTGTTTTTAAACATTATTTTCTCCAGAAGGCATTCAAACCAAGCGCCGCATAACGAGCGACGATTATACTCACTCCACCGAGGCGGCAGCGCGTACCTGACTTGCCGCGCGACTTCACCGGAGTTTTTGCATGGAACAAATGGTCAGCCTGCTCGCGCAATATGGCTTGCTGCTGGTGTTTGCGAACGTATTGCTGGCGCAGGCGGGATTGCCCGTGCCTGCGCTGCCGACACTGATCGTCGCGGGCGCAATGGTGCGCGACGGACAGTTATCGTTGGCGTTGGTGCTGCTCGCCGCCGTGGCCGGCTCGCTGCTCGGCGATTTGCCGTGGTACGCGGCAGGACGCACCGCCGGTTATCGCGTGCTGCGCGTGTTGTGCCGCATGTCCATCGAGCCCGATTCCTGCGTGCAGCAAACCGAGACCAAGTTCGAACGATGGGGCGCGCCGTCGCTGCTGGTGGCGAAATTCGTGCCGGGATTTTCTACCGTGGCGCCGCCGGTCGCGGGCGCGATGCGGCTCGCGCTGCCGGCGTTTCTGATTTACAGCGCGCTGGGCGCGTTATTGTGGGCGGGCGTGGCGGTGGCGATGGGCATGATTTTCCACACGCAGGTAGACAGCTTGATCCGGTGGCTGGCTGATATGGGGGCGCTCGCCTTTGCGGTGCTGGCGCTAGCCGTGGGTTTTTATCTCGCCGCCAAATGGGCGGAGCGCTGGTTGTTCGTGCGCGTGATGCGCATGGCGCGCATCACTGTCGACGACCTTAAAACGCTGATGCAAGATGCCGTGCCGATGGTGATACTGGATGCACGCTCTTCCACCGCGCGCAAAATCGATCCGCGCCGCATACCCGGCGCGGTGCCGGTGAATATCACCGCGCCCGAGCACAACGCGGGCGACCTATCGCCCGATCATCCTATCGTCGTCTATTGCAGTTGACCCAGCGAAGCCAGCGCGGCGCGTGTCGTCCGCATCCTGATGGACCACGGATTCAGAAAAGTGCGTCCGCTGGAAGGTGGGCTGGAGGCATGGGTCGAGGCGGGCGGCGAAGTGACACTGTTTGATGAAACGATGAAATGAAAGCGAGCACCCGATGAAAATGTCAGGCTATTCCTTCGGTACGGTCGATTGGGCCAACGTTGAACGCATCGAATATCCCGGAGAAACCGGCGTTGCCTGCTGGCGCACACAGAACGCCGGCGACATCCGCGTGCGCATGGTTGATTACTCGCCCGGCTATCTTGCCGACCACTGGTGCGAGAAGGGACATATCCTGCTGTGCCTCGAAGGCGAACTGCACACCGAACTCAAGGATGGTCGCACCTTCGTATTAAAGCCCGGCATGAGTTATCAGGTGGCGGACAACGCCGAGGCGCACCGCTCGTACGCGCCGCTGGGCGCGAAACTGTTTGTGGTGGACTAAGCGTTACTGCGCGGCGAACGAAATCACCAGAAATCCCGCGCCGGTTGCAGCCAGTGTGCCGCCTGTCGCCTTGAACAAGGCGAGCCCCGGCTTATGCGTCGTGATGTAATGCGCGAGAGCGTAACCGCCGAGCGCAATGGCAAACTGCATGAGGGTGAATCCGCTTAAATACGCCAGCAGCGGCGTGGTCTCCGCCCCGACGATGGCTTCTCCGTAAGCATAGCCATGTGCCAGGCCGCTGACGGCAAAAAGCGCCAGCGCGGCGGGACTTTTCAAAAAATCGCTGCGGCGAAAAAACAGCACGCCCAGCACGATCAGACTAACGGCCACCCATGCATCCGCGTAAGGCACGGCCGGCGCTTGCAGATGCAGCAGTGTACCGGCGAGTGCGCCCGATAGAAACACCGCGATAGTCGCCATGCGCCTGCCGAAGCAGTAACACGCAACACCGATGGCCAGGATAAACAGCAAATGATCCAAGCCGATGACAGGGTGCCCTAAGCCCGACAACAAGCCTTCGAGCGGCGTGCCCGGCGTGGCGCCGCCCATCGGGTGGTGTGCGGCGGCGGGAAATGCCAGTGTCAGCAGGGGTAACGCAAGCAGGCGGCGCGGGAATGTCATAACGGCCTCACGATAAACGCTTCGACGACAGCCAGCGTAGCGCATCGCGGCGGATTCGTAAACGTCCCGTCGCGCGATCGCAGGGCAATTGCATCAAAACGCCATATGAATGAAAAGGTTATGTCGTTGGCTGTGGACTTGTACTTTTTGCCGAAGCTGTGTAGTTTTCTGTCTTTTTGGAGCCGTGA
>VFLF01000721.1 GCA_009885185.1 Nitrosomonadales bacterium
CTGCATCAGCGACGAACTGGCGACCGGCACGTTCACATGCGCAGCGAGCTGCTTCTGAAAAATCGCCAGAAATCCGCCGGTGGTGGTGATGCCGTCGGCGCCGTCTTTCACCAGTTCTTCGGCGGCTTTGAGAAACGCCGGCCCCAAGCCTTTGCCTTGCTCGTGTATCACCACGCGTGCGCTCGCACCCGGCACCACTTTGTAGAGCACCGGAAACGGCCATGTCATCGCGTTGCCGGTGTCACCCGGCGGGCGCGGCCATTTTGTGTCCAGCATGAGGATACCCACGCGCGCGCCGTACACGGTTTTGCCGCCATGACCTCTCATAGGATTTCCTTTGCTTGATTGACCGCGCCCCGTTGTGTTTTGCGCTTTATACTATGCGCAAGGAGCACATCATGATAACGCGAATTGCTTTGCTGCTTGCGCTGGCGACGAATGCGGCGGCGCAAACTTATCCCGCCAAACCCATCCGCATGATCGTGCCTTTCACGCCGGGCGGCCCGGCCGACATTGGCGGGCGCATCGTCGCGCAAAAACTCACGGAATCATGGGGCCAGCAGGTTATCGTCGAAAACCGCGCCGGCGCCAGTGGCACCATCGGCGCGGACGCCGTGGCAAAAGCGCCGCCCGATGGTTACACGCTGCTGCTCAATGCCTCGATTCACGTCATCGTGCCGAGCCTGTTTCCGAAAATGCCGTACGACGCCATTCGTGACTTCGCGCCGGTGTCGGTGGTGTACTCCTCGCCGCTGTTGCTGGCGATCACGCCGTCATTGCCGGTGAAGAACCTCAAGGAGTTCATATCACTGGCAAAGGCGCGTCCCGGCGAACTCGCATTCGCTTCTGCCGGCAGCGGCTCATCAACGCATCTGACCGCGGAGTTGTTGAAGACTGTCACCGGCACGAAAATGACGCACGTGCCGTACAAGGGTCAGTCACAAGCGTTGACTGATCTTATCGCGGGACACATCCCGTTCATGTTCAATAGCCTGCCGCCGGTGATCGAGTTCGTGCGTAGTGGAAGGCTGCGCGTGCTGGCAATCACCTCCGCCACGCGCGCACGACAAATGCCTGATGTGCCGACCTTTGTCGAATCCGGCTACAAGGAAATGAACACCGGATCATGGTATGCGGTGTGGCTGCCCGCCAAGACGCCGGAGACCATCGTCACGCGACTGAACGCCGAGATTGTGCGCATCATCAATATGCCCGACGTTCGCGCACGCTTTCTCGATCTGGGCGGCGAGCCGGTGGGCAATTCAGCGCAGGAGTTCGACGCCTTCCAGAAAGCCGAAATGACACGCTGGGCGCAGGTCATACGCGACTCCGGCGCAAAGATGAATTGACCAAAAAAGACAAAACCATGGGAGCGCCATGACGCCATCTTCCGATGCACCGCAAACACACCCGATTGAATTTACCGGCAGCGGCAGCGAATACTTTCGTATCTGGATTGTCAATCTGGCGTTGACGATACTCACGCTCGGCATTTATTCGGCGTGGGCGAAGGTGCGGCGCTTGCAGTATTTTTATCGCAACACCTCACTGGTCGGCAACAGCTTTGATTACCACGGCGACCCGGTTGCGATACTGAAAGGACGGTTGATCGGCATCGCACTGCTGGTGGCCTATAACGGTTCGTTCGCTCTCAGCGTGTGGCTCGGTTTGCTGATTCTGGTGTTTCTGCTGGCGGTGTTCCCCTGGCTGATACACCGATCGATCTGCTTCAAGCTGCATTACAGCAGCTACCGCGGACTGCGTTTTCGTTTTACCGGCAAACTCAAGGATGCGTATAAGGTTTTTCTGGCGTGGCCGATCGCGGCCTACGCCACCATGGGCGCGTTGATGCCGCTGGCTCATCAACGCATCAAGCTGTATCAGCACACGCACAGCCACTATGGCACCGCGCCGTTCAGTTTCAGCGCCATGCCGAGCCAGTTTTATATTGTTTACCTGAAAATACTCGGCGTGATGTTTTTGTTCGGCTTGTTGATTCCCTTTGTGATCTTCGGCATCTATCTGCTCGACCCCGGGCTTTTCGCCGGCTTCAAATCAAAGGATGCACAAGCCATCGGCAAGCTTATGAGCGTTATTTTTGGGGTTGTCATCTTCTTCTATCTGGGGTTTTTTCTGCTGGTCGGCCCGTGGTTCGCCGCGCGCATGCAAAACCTGGTGTGGAACCATACCGCGCTCGGCCCTCATGCCTTCGAAAGCAAGGTGCGCGCGCGTGATCTTTTCAAGATTTACGTCACCAACTTCATCTTCATCCTGTTGACGCTGGGCCTGTATAAACCGTTTGCCGACATACGACTCGCGCGCTATCGCCTCACCCACATGGCGCTCAATGCGCAAAGCGGGCTGGAGGAGTTTTTGGCGCATGAGCAGCAGGCGGTCAATGCGATGGGCGAGGAAACCGCCGACGTATTCGATGTCGATATCTCCTTCTAGCGCGGCCACGCCGGAGGCTGCCGCGTCGCAAACGGTCACCGCGACCTACTTCGACGGACGCAGCGCAGTGGCGCATCCGGTCACGCTGACGCTCGTCGGCGGTGTGCTGCAAGTGCGCGGCAGCGCGGTCGAGCGCAATGATCCGATCAGCGAACTGCGCGTGTCCGAGGCGATGGGCGTCGCGCCGCGGTTGATTTCGTTTCCCGGCGGCGCGCACTGCGAGGTGCGTGATCATACCGGGATGGCAGCTATGCTGGCGGCTACGGGCTTTGAAGACAGCCTGGTGGTGCGGCTGCAAAGCCGCTGGCGCTGGGCGCTGGCGTCGGTGCTGGTGACTGTCGCGGCAGTGTTCGCCGGCTATCACTGGGGATTGCCCGCGATGTCGGAATGGCTCGCGTTCAAGACACCGGACGCGGTGCTGTCACGCATGGGCGCGGGCACGGTGGATGCACTGGACCGCATTGCTTTTACGCCAAGCAAGCTGCCGCACTCGCGACAGCAGGAACTGCACGCCGCGTTTGATCGACTGGCGCCGCATGGTGATGCAAAGCCGCGTTACAACCTGCTGTTTCGCGATGGTGGCCGATTCGGCGCCAACGCCATGGCAGTGCCCGACGGCACCATCATTGTCACCGATCAACTGGTGAAGCTGGCCGCGCACGATGAAGAAATTATCGCGGTGCTGGCACACGAACTCGGACACATCCAGCGCCGCCACGGCCTACGCATGCTGATCCAGGGTTCGATCGTCGCGTTCGTGGTGTCGTTCTATCTGGGCGATGTCAGCAGCGTGGCTGCCGGATTGCCGACCCTGCTGTTGCAGGCCAACTATTCGCGCGAACATGAACGCGAAGCCGATCAATACGGCGCGGCCATGCTCAAGGCCAACGGCCTGTCGCCGCGGCGACTGGGCGAGATGCTCGCCAAGCTGGAAGCATCGCATCGCGCCAAATCGGGCACGAATACCAAAGGCGACAAGGATGCCGCCGAAGCCAAAGCGCCTGATGGCGATGCATCCAGCGTCAGCGGTTATCTGCGCTCGCATCCCGCCACGCGCGAGCGCATCGATGCGCTGAACAACGCGCGTTGAAATGTAATTATGTAAGCGCTGAAAAAGTGGATTCCGCTCATGGTTCGATAGACTCACCACGAACGGAATCAACAACTTACCGTTCGTCCCCGGATCAAGTCCGGGGCAAGCTCTGAGCCTATCGAGGGACTTGTTCAGTGCTACTTTATTTCAATAAAAACAAATAGTTACGACACACCCATCCACGCGTTATCGAATCAATACGCCAGTGCGCGATGACGCCCGGCAACGTCTTAGCTAAACATCCGGCGTGATCCTGATATGCGAAACTTTCCGAAGAAACTCATGCAAGCCGCGTTCACGCAACAATACGCTATCCTGTATCATCAGCAGCGCCTACATATGAGGAGTTGAGCCAACATGGGTTTTTATATTTTCTACGTCGTCGCGATCGTTATTCTGATCCTGCATTTCACCGGGTGGCTCAAGCGCAACAACCTGGAGTGGGTAGTGCTCGTGCTTGCGGTGGCGACGTTTCCGGCGGTTATTTTTCTGAAATGAATGCCTTGCCGCCGATGCAGCAACGTATATAGCCTGTTACTTGCTCCCGCTCATTTCAGCACCAAGCTTGCCCCGCTCAACAGCAGCATCCCCGCCAGAATTCGTGTAAACGTATCTGCGCTGATACGGGAAGTCAGCTTTTCGCCCATCCACGTTCCCAGCAGCATGAACGGCAGCATCACTGCCACCAGCGCGAGCGTGCTTTGCGTGTAGTAACCCGCCAGCGTGTAGCCGCCGATGCGGGCCATCATCTCCACAAACCACAGTGCCGCCAGCGTCGCGCGAAAGGCATTCTTGTCAGCACCGCGCGCGTGCATGTAAATCACCACCAGCGTGCCGCCACCGCCGCCGAACAGCGTATCAATAAACGCGCCCAAAAACCCCAGCGGCCAAGCCCACTTCTGCGATAGCCGCAGTTGCTGCATGCCGATCCATTGCGTGATCAGCATATAGACCGCGTACGACACCAGGAATCCGCCCAACAACTTGGTCAGAAGACGATTGTCCAATATCGTAAATAGATACAACCCGCCGACGACGCCCACCAGCGTAGGCAGCAATAGCCGCCGGAATTCATCCCACAGCACCTGGTGCCGGTCACGCAGGGTGAGCAGAATAAACAGCACGAACACAATCAGCCCCGTCACCGGCACGACTATGGTCATCGGAAACAGAAACGCAAGAAACGGCGTGGCCACCAGTCCCGCGCCGAAGCCCGACATGCCGCGCACCACGTAGGCGCCGAATACAATGCCGGCGGCCCACGCCAGTTGGATCATTGAGAACGTGTCGAGCATGCTATTTGAAAATCAGCAAGATGCCGCTGGCGAAAATGACACAGCCCACCGCCTGATTGAAGCGGCGCTGGTTGAAGCGCTGCACCACGCGATTGCCCAGGTAGCCGCCGAGCAGCATTAACGGCAATCCGCATAACAGCATGATCAGAACCGGTTGCGTATACAGGCCCATGATGGCGTAGCCGGTGATGCGCGTGAAGCCCAGCGCGATCATCAGCATGGTCAGCGTGGCACGGAAAATGTCTTTTTCGATTTTCAGCGCATTCAGATACATCACGAATATCGGCCCTGCGGCGCCGCCGAACAAGGAGCCAATGGCGCCGCCAGCGATGCTCAAGACTGCCGCCAGTGGCGTCAGCCAGCGCCGCGGTATGGAAGGCATTTCTCCCGATGAGTAGAGCATGTAGGTGGCGTATGCCAGTATGAAAACGCCGAAGATGCGCTTTAGGGGCGCTGAATCGATATACGCCAGCAAGGCAATGCCGATGGCCGCACCCACGACGGCATAGGGCGCAATGCGCAGAAGCTCGCGCCATTCCACCTTGCGCCAATGGACGCTGCCGTAATGCACCGATGCTATGGTGTTCAGCGCAGAGGTGAACGGCACTACCATCGCCAGCGGCGCAATCAGCGCCAGCAAGGGCACCGCGACAATGCCGCCGCCGAATCCTGCGCCGCCCCGCACGGCAAAACCCAGCGTGACCGCAATGACGAACAACGCGTAGTCGGCAACACCGAAGTTATCCATATCAACCAGCCTCTGCCGCCGCGCGCCGCGCGCCGGCTGCACTGAGCAGCAAAAACAAAAACCCGCCGAGCGCGAACAATGTAAGCAAGCCAAAGGTCACCGCATAGCTGCCGTTCAAACGGTAAATCAGCGCAAACAATGCCGGCCCGATGAGGATGCCTGCGAAGTTCCACACCATCGCCCCGCTGGTGGCAATGCTCACCTTGCCGGGCGGGCTGAGCCGCGCGACTTCCGCCAGAAACAAGCCATTCCAGCCGATGGCCGACGCACCAAACAGCAGAAACAGGAGCGCCATGAGCGCACGCGGCCACTGCGGCGTGACGAACGCCATGACCGCGCAGCACACCACCATCACCGCGCTTAATTTAATCAGCAGGCCGAGACAGTTGCCAAAACGATCGGCGATCCAGCCCCACGCGATGCGCCCGGCCACCCCCGCGCCCTGCGCCACCGACAGCATGATTCCCGCCGCCACCAGCCCGTAGCTTGCTTCCTGCACCAGCATGGTCACCGCGAACGAACTCAAACAAAGCTGCACGCCCGACATGAACATCGACGCCACCGACAGCCATCGCAGTTCCGCAAATCGCCACAGCAGCGCCATGCCTTCACGCGCCTGCGCCCGCGCACTGCCTGCCTGCGGCGTGCGGTCGTCGTCCCAGGACGCGCGCACCGGCTGCAACGCCGCGATCATCAGCAGCGCGAATACCATCACCAACGCCACCGCCCATTTCCACCCCAGCAGCAATGTCACCGGCGGGGCGATCAGCGCCATCAGCATCCACCCGGCGGGCACGCAGGTCTGCTTGATCGAAAACAGCAGATTGCGGCGCTTGGGCGGACTGAAGCGAAACAACACGTGCGCGGCCGCGGGGGTCATCACGCTCATGGCCGTACCAAGCAATATCGACGCCGCCACCAGCGCCACCAATCCCGACAGCAAGGCCAGCGCCAGCGCAA
>VFLF01000144.1 GCA_009885185.1 Nitrosomonadales bacterium
GCGGTGATGCTGGTGAAGGCCATCTGCACCTGGCCGCCGACCAGATCGGTCATCGCCGGGCCGCTGCCTTTATACGGCACGTGCGTCAGCACGGCGCCGATGCGCTGCTTGAATAATTCACCGGCCATGTGCGGCGTGGTGCCGACGCCGGCGGATGCAAAATTGAGCTTGCCCGCGTTGGCGCGCGCATGCGCGGCAAGCTGGGCGATGTCTTTCACCGGCAGCGCCGGATGCACCGCCAGCACCAGCGGCGATGAACTTAACACCGACACCGTCTGCAAATCCTTCAACGGATCGTACGGCACGGACGCCTGCAACACCGGATTAATCACGATCGCCGGGTCCATGATGACCAGTGTGTAACCATCGGGCGCGGCCTTGGCCGCGAGGTCCACGCCAAGAATGCCGCCGGCGCCGGGGCGATTGTCGATCACCACCGTCTGCCCCACGCTCTCGGCGACGCGCACACCGGTGACGCGGCCCACGTAATCCACCACGCCACCCGGCGCATACGGCACGATCAGGCGGATCGGGCGCGCCGGGTAGTTCGCGCTCGACTGCGCGCAGGCGTACCCCGCGCCGCACAGCATCGCGGCGCACAGCGCGGCGCGCGCAAACCTCCAGGTGATCCGCATTAGTGCCTCCATGCCGTGTCGGTGAAGCGCGTATCCTAGTAGACTATACGCGTTGCAACAAGACAATCGCGCCGGATCATGCAGACCCTTCTTAAATTCTTGGCATTCGCGATGGCGTGCTCCGGCACGGCGTCCGCACACGCGCAGGCCTATCCCGCGCGGCCTGTGCGCATCGTCGTCGCCTTCGCGCCCGGCGGCATCGCCGACACCATCGCGCGCGGCGTCGGCCAAAAACTCGCGGAGCGCTACGCGCAAACCGTGGTGATCGACAATCGCCCCGGCGCCGGCGGCATACTCGCCTCACGCATCGTGACTCACGCCACGCCCGATGGATACACACTGCTGGTGCATACCTCCGCCGCCGCGATCAACGTGAGCATGGCGAAGGAGTTCGTGCATCCGGTCACCGAACTGACGCCGCTCGCCAACGCGGCGAGCACGCCGACGATCATCGTCGCGCACCGCTCCGCCGCAGCCAACGGCCTGATGGATTTCGTGCGCGGCGCCAAGAGCGGGCGCTTCACCTACTCCACCGCCGGTGTCGGCACCAGCCAGCATCTCGCGGGCGAGTATCTGTTTAAAGCCGCGCCCGGCTTGCAGGCCACCCACATCGCCTATGCGGGCGGCTCGACGCCGATCACCGCGCTGCTCGGCCAGCAGATCGATTTGTCGATCACCACCGTGCCCACCGCACTCACGCAAATCAAGGCGGGAAACCTGCGCGCCTATGCCGCCGTCGCGCGCAAGCGCATCGCGCTGTTGCCCGACGTGCCCACCACCGCCGAAGCCGGATTCGCGGATTTCGAGGATCGCTCGTGGATCGCGTACTTCGCGCCGCCCAAACTTGCGCCCGCAATGGCGGTGCGGCTGAACGCCGACATCAACAACGTGCTCGCCACCGCGGAAGTCAAAGACCGCCTCGCCGCCATCGGCCTCGATGCGCAAGTCAGCACGCAGCCGGAGTTCGCGGAATACCTCGCGGGCGAAGTGGCGAAATGGGCAAAGGTGGTCAAGGCGATTGGGCTGTCACCGAATTAAGACAGGTCAACGGCGCCGCGCCGCGCTTATTGCGCGCCGATTTTCGCGGCGCTGATAACCTCGCTCCAGCGCCGGTGTTCATCGGCCATCAATGCCGAAAACGCCTGCGGCGTGCTGGTCACCGGCTCGGCGCCGCCGGTCAAAATACGCTCGCGGCCTTCGGGCGATTTGATGATGGCGCTGATCGCTTCGTTGAGTTTGGCGATCACGGCGGCGGGCACGCCCTTGGGCGCGATGATGCCGTTCCAGCCGCTGGTGGCGAGCCCCGGCAGGGCTTCACTCATGGTCGGCACGTCGGGCAACGAGGCGATGCGCTTGGCGTCGGTGCCCGCCAGCAGCCGCAACCGCCCGGCCTTGATGTGCGCGATCGCCGGCAGCGGATTGATAATCATCACCTGCACCTGCCCGCCAATGGTTTCCGTCAACGCGGGGCCGGTGCCCTTGTACGGCACGAACGTCATGTCGATGCCGGCCCGGCGCTTGAATAATTCGCCCGACAAATGCCCAACGCCGCCCAGCCCGGCGGAGGTATAGGTGAGCGGAGTTGCACGCGACTTGGCGTGCGCGATCAATTCTTTCAGGCTGTGCGCCGGCACCGACGGATGCACCACCAGCAAATACGACTGCGATGCGGTTTGTGCCACGCCGGTGAAATCAGCGATGGTGTCGTAGAGCCGCTGGCGGTAGACCAGCGGCGCGGTGATGAATTCGGTGGACACCATCACCAGCGTGTAACCATCGGCGACGGAGCGCGCGACGATCTGCGTGCCGACCATGCCGCTCGCGCCGGGCCGGTTGTCGCTGACAACCGGCTGGCCCCAGCGCTCGTTGAGCGGCGGCGCCAACAGCCGCGCCATGATGTCGAGGCCGCCGCCCGGCGGATACGGCACCACAATGCGCAACGGCTTGACCGGAAAATTCGCCGCTGCGTCCTTCACCTGCGCTGCTGCGCCGCCGCACGCGCAGCACGCCGCCACCGCCATTGACCACACACCACGCCATGCTGTTGTCGCCGTCATCGTTTGCGATCTCCTGGTTGCCCGTGCAGCGCTATGCTCCTACAATCGGCGACAGTATAGCAACGCGTATGCAGCACCGACCACCACCGAGGATCATCATGGACACCGCCAAGCCAGCTCCCAAGGAAAACATCGTCACCTATCAGGACGGCCTGCGCGGCTGGCTGGAGCAAACCGACAAACTCGGCGAGCTGATGCGCGTGAACGGCGCGCACTGGGACAAGGAAATGGGCGCCATCACCCAGATGCTCACTGAGAAAAGCCGCGGCAACGCGCCGGCGATATTGTTTGACGAAGTGCCGGGCTACGCCAAAGGCTATCGCACGCTGTACGGGCATTTTTCATCCATCAAGCGCATCGCGCTCACCCTCGGCCTGCCGCTCGACTACGAGCGCAAGGTCGATATCGTCAAGCGGTATCACCAGCGGCTGCAAAATCTCAAAACGCTGGCGCCGCGCTTCGTCAAGGATGGCCCGATTCTGCAAAACGTGATTCAGGGCGACCAGTGCGATGTGCTGAAATTTCCGGTGCCGCTGCATCACGAACTCGACAAGGCGCGCTACATCGGCACCGCCGACTGCGTGATGACGCAGGACCCGGATGCCGGCTGGTTCAACTTGGGCGCATACCGTTCGCAGGTGTACGACGGCAAAACCATCGGCTGCCAGATCACCGAAGGCAAACACGGGCGCATCCACCGCGACAAATATTTCGAACGCGGGCAATCGATGAAAGTGGTGATCCTGTGCGGACAAGACCCGCTCTTGTTCATGCTCGCCAGCAGCCCGCTGCCCGACGGCATCAGCGAACTCGACATCGCCGGCGGACTGCGCGGCGAACCCATCGATGTAATTCGCGGGCCGTATACCGGCTTTCCGATTCCGGCGAGTTGCGAAATCGCGATAGAAGCCGAGGCCGTGCCGGGGCAGGTAAGACCCGAAGGCCCGTTCGGCGAATGGATGGGCTACTACTCCGACGACACCGTGCCGCGCCCGTATCTCAACGTCAAAACCATTCTGCATCGCAATGACCCGGTGCTGTGCTGCGCGCCGCAACACAAACCGGTGGACGAAACCGGGCTGCTCAAAGGCATCGCCGGCTGCGCCGAAGTATGGCGCGCGCTCGACGCCTGCGGCATCCCCGACGTGCTCGGTGTGTGGAACCACGAAGCCGGCCCGGCGACGCGCTTTACCGTGGTACAAATCAAGCAGCGCTACCCCGGCCACGCGCGCAACGTACTGCACATCGCGTCAAACTGCCAGGGCGGCGCGTACGCCGGCAAGTGGACCATCGTGGTCGATGAGGACATCGACGCCGGCGATCTCGACTCGGTGCTGTGGGCGATGTGTACGCGCTTCGACCCGGTGACGGATATCGATCTCATTCAAAAAGCCTGGGCCTCCAAGCGCGACCCGCTGTATCTGCCCGGCAATTTCAACAACCGCATCCTCATCGATGCGTGCATACCGTACGACAAATATCTGGCGAAAAGTTTTCCGCCGGTGGTGGATGTCAGCGCGGAACTGCGCGCGCAGGTGAAGGCGAAGTTTCCGGGGATCAAGTTTCCGGCGTGGTAACAGGTAGAAGTCTGAACTATAGATTTGCTTGGGGTCACATCGTCACGCGAACGCCTTGCCGCAACGGTCGCGATGCTTGAGGATCAAACTGCGGTTACCGGCCTGATTGAATTAACGCGGCTCAATCAAGCCTGATACCAGCCCGCCTGATGACCTCGCCCCACTTCGGTATTTCCGTCTTGAGGTAAGCGCGAAACTCCGCCGGTGTATTGGCTATCGGCTCGACGCCTATCGCCAGCAATCGCTCGCGCACGTCCGCACGCTGCATGGTAAGCACGATTTCCCGATGCAACAAATTCACAACCGCATCGGGCGTGCCCGCGGGCAGGAACACCGCCGAGATGGTTTCTGACTGCAATTCGGCGAAACCCGCTTCCGCCACTGTCGGCACGTCGGGCACGGAGCCGCTGCGCATCCCGCTGGTAACGGCAATGCCGCGCACCAGCCTCGCGCGGATTTGCGTCGCCGCGGATG
Organism: Nitrosomonadales bacterium; assembly: GCA_009885185.1. The sequence continues at coordinate 4,744 of VFLF01000144.1, forward strand.
ACAACGCACCCGAGCCGATGCGCACTTGATTGCCTGCCACCGCCTGCATCATCGGACCGCCGCCGCTGTACGGTATGTGCTGCACGTCGATGCCGGCATTGAGCTTCAACAGCTCCATCGCGAGATGACCGGTGGTACCGCTTCCTGATGAGGAATAATTCACCATACCCGGATTGCCCTTGGCGTACGCCACCAGTTCTTTAAGCGTGCGCGATTCGAACGACGGATGCGCGATGATGGCATTGGGCGTCGAGGCCGCCAGCGTCACTGCGACGAAATCCCGGTATGGATCAAACGGCACACTCGGATAAAGACTGGGGTTCACCACAAACGTCGAGCTGGTCACCAACACGGTATAGCCATCTCCCGCCGCTTTCGCCGCGAGACCCATGCCGATGTTCCCGCCCGCGCCTGGACGATTGTCCACAATGAACTGCTGGCCCAGGCGCGCGGACAACGCGGTCGCGATGGTGCGCGCCACTACATCGGTGGGACCGCCGGGCGGAAACGGTGAAATGACACGCACGGGACGAGTGGGATAGCTCTGCGCGCAAACCGATGCCGCCATCCATGCGCCACACAATCCAAGTATCCATCGATTTAATGTCATAGCGAGTCTTATCGTAATGCAACGCGGAGTATAGATTCTTTTGCCGTGACTTCTTTGCATTTAACAACGAACATTATGCGGCGGTTTTGAGATAATCGCTCGGGAAGTGATGTTCGCGCAGATAGGTCGAGGCTCCCATCACTTGACGGCATACCGAGTGACTCCTTGCCGCCATTGGTGGTTCAGGTCAGTCCGGCGCGGACCGGAAGCAGCCCGGAATCCGGTTTACGCGTCCCTGCAAAGCGGCGGCACCGCTGCGCGTTCCGCCCTACTTGACGATGGGGTGTGAATGCTGCCGCGCAATATCTCCCGCACACGCTGCGGCGTCACCGGCAGTTGCATCACCGCGCCGGGGATGCCCAGTGCGTCGTCCACCGCCGAGGCGATGCACGCACCCACGCCGGTGATGCCGCCTTCGCCTGCGCCTTTGAGTCCCAGCGGATTGAGCGGACTCGGTGCATCTTCGGTAACCAGCATTTCCACCGGCGGCACTTCGTGCGCGGTGGGAATCAGGTAATCGGCGAAGGTTACCGACAGCGGCTGGCCGCGCTCGTCGTACAAAAATTCTTCGTAGAGCGCGCCACCCAGGCCCTGCGTAAAACCGCCGACCAACTGGCCTTCGACCAGCATCGGGTTGATCGCGCGGCCGATGTCGTAGCCCAGCAGATATCGCTCGACGTTCACCTGGCCGGTGCCGCGGTCGAGGTTGACCACGGCGATATGCACGCCGTACGGGTAGTTCATGTGGTCCGAGGTAAACCAGCCCAGCGCGGTCAGCCCCGGCTCACGTTCGCCGAGTGTTTTTGATGTCGGCTCCAGCGCTTTCGCCACGTCAGCGAGGCTCACGCCGATGCGGTCGGCGCTGCCTTTGCGGAAGACTTCGCCGTTGGCGATGTCGAGTTGATCTTCGGGCACGTTGAGCATCACGGATGCCATCTCCAGCGCCTTGGCGCGGGTTTTCCCCGCCGCCACATGCACCGCGGAGCCGGTCATCACGGTGGCGCGCGCGGCGTGCGCGCCGATGCCGTGGGTGATGCGGTCGGTGCGGCCATGCACCACGCGCACCTTACGGTAATCAACACCCAGCGTATCAGCGCACACCTGCGCCATCACGGTCTCGAAGCCCTGCCCCACCGATGCGCCGCCGGTGACTACCTCGACGTCTCCACCGACATCGACGGTGACATGCGCGCCGTCGCGCGGGCCGAGGCCGCTTTTTTCGAGGAAGATCGCGATGCCCACGCCCACGGACTCGCCCGCCGCGCGCCGTCGGGCGATGTTCGCCTGCAATTCATTCCAGCCGATTTTGGCGAGGCATTTATCCAGCAGCAGCGCGTAATCGCCGGAATCAAACTCCACGCTGTCGCCGAGCGCGCTCAAGGCGCGCGCATAGGGCATGGCGCTTTTGGGTATCAGATTGCGGCGGCGAATTTCGATGCGGTCGATGCCGAGCTTCGTCGCGATGGCATCCATCAAACGCTCACGCACGAACGTGCCTTCGTAGCGCCCCGGCGAGCGGTAAGTGGCCGACGGCGTTTTGTTGGTGAGCCGGTAATGGCCGGCGACGCGGTACGCGGCCACATGATATTGCGCCGGCAGCATGCCTGCGGTCATGTCCGCCGGGCGCGCGCCGTGCGTGCGCACGTAGGCGCCCTGATCGTGATAAAACACGTCGTCGATGGCGAGCAGCCGCCCGTCTTTATCCACCGCCGCGCGCACATGATGCGTCTGCTGGCGCGAGTGGTTGCACGCCATCAGGTTTTCGTAACGGTCCTCGATCCATTTCACCGGGCGATTCAGGCGCAGCGCGGCGAGGCACACCAGCGCGTCTTCGGGATACAGTTCGCCGCGCACGCCAAAGCCGCCGCCGACATGGCCTTCGTAAAGATGCACGCCCTGCGTCGGCCGGCCCAGAATTTTGGCGATACCGTCGCGCGTGCGGTGCGGCACTTTCGCCGCGCCGTACATCTCCACCACGTCGCGAAACGCATCGTAGCGCGCCACCGCGCCGCGGCATTCAAGCGGCACGCCGGAGTGGCGGCCGATTTTCAGATCAAGCTCGATCACCGCATGTGCTTTGGCAAACGCGGCATCGACATCACCGTAGCCCTTCTTCAGCACCAGCGGCTCGCTCATCACGCCATCGGCGAATTCGCCCAGCCCTGCCGCGGCATCCAGCAGCGGCGGCAATTCCTCGATTTCGATCTGCACCAATTCAGCGGCGTCTTCGGCGACATAGGCGTCTTCGGCGAACACCGCCGCCACCGGATCGCCGACGTAACGCACGCGGTCTTTGGCCAGGATGTACTGCAGATACGGATCAAGCCGCTGATCCGGCCCTTCGCGCAACTGAATCGGCGGCCGGTCCGCGATATCCGCGTGCGACCACACCGCCGCCACGCCGGGCAGCGCAGTTGCCTGCGACACATCGACACTCTTGATACGCCCGTGCGCCACCGGCGAGCGCACCATGCGCATGTGCAGTTGGTTGGGGAACGAAATATCATTGGCGTAGCGCCCCTGCCCGGTGACCAGCGGCAGGTCTTCAAGCCGCGTCACCGACTGGCCGAGGAGGCCGTTGCCGCGCACGAATTCGTGTTTAGCGCTCATGCCGCTCCCGCCTTCCGCGGCGCGCCGATCGCACCGGCCACCGCGCAAACCGCCTTGATAATGTTGACGTAGCCGGTGCAGCGGCACAGGTTTGCCGACAGCGCGTCGCGCACGTCGTCTTCCGTGGCTTCAGGTTTGGTTTCCAGCAGATGCACCGCCAGCATCAGAAACCCCGGCGTGCAAAAGCCGCATTGCAGCGCATGGTGGTCGATGAACGCCTGCTGCAATTTATGCAGCACGCCATCTGACGCGAGACCCTCGACCGTGCGGATGGATGCGCCATCGGCCTGCACGCCGAGCATCAGGCACGCGCGCACCGGCTCGCCGTCTACCAGCACCGTGCATGCGCCGCACACGCCATGCTCGCAGCCCAGGTGCGTGCCGGTGAGCGCGCAGTCTTCGCGGATCACATCGGCCAGCGTACGGCGCGGCTCCACGCACACAAATCTATCTATGTTATTGATTTTAAAGGTTATTTCTTTTTTTATCACAAGACATCTCCAGCAGCGTCCCGCAACGCGCGCAACACCATCGCGCGTGCGGCATCGCGCCGGTAGCCGGTGTCGTAACGAATATCGCCCAAGGGTGAAAGCGCTTTCGCGGCGGCATCGGCCACGGTCTCGAACACGGCGGCCCGCGCGGGCTGGCCGCGCATGGCGGCCTCGGCTTCACTCATGCGGCGCGGACGATCTTCCACGCCGCCCACGCCCACGCGCGGGTTGTGCATCAGGCCATCGCGCAACTCATACGTCACCAGCGCCATCGCAATCGCAAAGTCGCCCGCGCGCCGGCTGAATTCGCCGAATCCGGTGCGCGTGCCGGCGTCAAGCAGCGGCAGGCGCGCTTCGATCAGCAGTTCGCCGCCGCGCAGCGCGGTCATCATTGGCCCCTCGAAAAACGCATCGGCGTCCACCTCGCGCCGTCCACCGGCGCTGGCGATCACCATGCGCGCGGACAAGGTTGCCGCCGCGAGACACCACTCCGCCGCCGGATCGGCTTGCGCGAGGCTACCGCAAAACGTGCCGCGCGTACGTATCGGGTAATGCGCGATGTGCCGCGCCACGCGCGCGAGCACGCGGCCGAGCGGCCCGTTTTCGGCGGGGCGCTCTAACGCGGCGTGGCGCACACACGCGCCGATCACCAGCGCGTTGTTTTCAACGCGCAGGCGCGCAAGCTCCGCGATGCCGTTGATGTCGATCAGATGCGCCGGGCGCGCAAGCCGCAGCGCCATCGTCGGCAACAGGCTTTGTCCGCCGGCGAGCACAACGCCGTCAGCCATGCCAGCCAGCGCCGCCAGCGCGGCGTCCAGCGTTGCGGGCGTGTGATATTCAAATGGAGCGGGTTTCATGGCAGCGGCGCCCGAGGAGTGAAAAGCCGGAGAATTCTAGCACGCACGTACTGCCGCCCCCGCCCGGCGCGCCCTGTCGCCCGGCGCGCCCTTGTGCGCCGGGCTCGAACCGGTGCAAACTATCAACATGCCTATCGGTCATCACGTCGCCATTCCCGCCACGGTTGCGCTGTGCTTCGCCACCAGCGCCGGCGCGCAGAGCTACCCCGCCAAACCCATCCGCGTGGTGGTGGCGTTCGCGCCCGGCGGCATCGCCGACTTCGCGGCGCGCAGCGTCACGGCGAAATTGTCCGATGCGTTCGGCGTGCCGGTGGTGGTGGACAACCGCGCCGGCGCGGGCGGCATCACCGGTGCGCAGATCGTGGCAACATCGCCGCCGGACGGCTACACGCTGCTGGTCACCAGCATTTCTCACACCATCAATCCGCATGTGAACCGCCGCATGCCTTTCGACGCCGCGCGCGACTTTGCCGCGGTGACGCTACTGCTCGACGCGCCGAACATTCTGACCGTGCATCCGTCGCTGCCGGTGAAATCGGTGCGCGAGTTGATCGCGCTGGCGCGCGCGCGGCCCGGCCAGATCGCCTACGCCTCGTCGGGCAACGGCACCTCGACGCATCTCTCCGGCGAGTTGTTCAAGTCGCTGGCGAAAATCGATCTGCTGCACGTGCCGTACAAAGGTGGCGGCCCGGCGGTGGTCGATCTTCTCGGCGGCCATGTGCAGATGATGTTTTCCACCCTGCCCACGGTGCTGCAGCAAGTGCGCGCGACGCGCCTGCGTGGTCTGGCGGTCACCGGCGGCAAGCGCTTCGCCGCGGCGAACGAGTTTCCGACCATGATCGAATCCGGCGTGGCGGGCTACGAGGTCAGCGGCTGGAGCGGCCTGTTCGCACCCGCCGGCACGCCGCGCGACGCGGTGAACCGCATCGCCGCTGAATCCGTGAAAATTCTGCGCGCGCCTGAACTGAAGGAACGTTTCGCCGTGCAGGGCGCCGAGCCGGCGGGCAACACGCCCGAGGAATTCACAGCCTTCGTGCTGGCGGAACTGGCGAAATGGAAAAAAGTGGTGGACGCCAGCGGCATGCGCGCCGATCCTTGATCCGCATGGACATGACCATCAAAACCGCGCTGGTGATTTGCATCGTGACGGGCAGCGTCATTACCGCGAAACTTGCCGCCGCGCAAGAGTATCCGGTCAAACCGGTAAGGTTAATCGTGCCGTTCCCGCCGGGCGGCCCGACCGATATCGTCGGGCGCGCAACCGCCGAAGCATTGTCGCGGGCATGGAAGATGCAGATCATCGCGGATAACCGCCCCGGCGCGGGCGGCAACGTCGGCTCCGAACAATGCGCAAAGTCGGCGCCGGACGGCTACACCATGTGCATCATTTCGATTGCCCAGACCATCTCGCTTTCGCTCTACACGAAACTCCCCATCGATCCGCGCCGGGACTTCGCGCACGTGACGCTGCTCGCAACGCTGCCGAGCCTGCTGCTCGCGCACCCGTCACTGCCGGTGAAGAATGTGCGTGAACTGGTGACGCTCGCCAAAACGCGCCCGGGCGCGCTCAATTATGCTTCCGGCGGCATCGGCACCAGCTCGCAACTGCTGATGGAAATGTTCAAACAATATGGCGGCGTGAACATTACGCACATCCCGTACAAGGGCACGGGGCCAGCGCTGGTCGACCAGATAGCCGGCGCCATCGAAGTCGCGTTCAGCACGGTCATCGCCGCGCAGCCTTATGTGAAAGCCGGCAGGCTGCGTGCGCTTGGAATATCCACCCGAGAACGTTTTGCGCCCATGCCCGACGTGCCTGCCATCGACGAAGCCGGACTCAAGGGTTTCGACGGCGGCTCCTGGCAGGGCCTGGTGATGCCGGCGGGCACGCCGCGCGAGATCGTCCACAAAATCAATGCTGAACTGGTGAAGATACTGGGCACGCCCGAGATGAAGGAAAAATCCTTCGCCCTCGGCGCGATTGCGGCGAGCAATTCGCCGGAAGCCTTCACCGCCTTCATCAAAAGCGAAGCCGACAAATGGGCGAAAGTGGTCAAGGCCGCCGGCATACGCGGCGAGTAATCCGGCGCGGCGGCCGGGTCGCTTGATTTCACACCCGCCCCGAAGTCGGCGTCACGAACCCTTCGGCAGAAATGGGCCGAACTTTGATCGCACGAGTTCTTCCACCTCCTGACTGGCACGCACTACGAGCGGAAAAGTGTCGCGACGGGCAAACGGCTTGCAGGCGTCGATCACCACGCGGGCGTTGCGCGGGTCCTTTTCCGAGTACGCCATGGGATCAAGCGCCGAGCTCCAACAGCCGCGCAGTATCTCCATCCCTTCGCGCGGATCGAATCGCGTACACATCGCCCAGATCACCTTGTCGATGTCGGCCGGGTTGATGTCATCATCCACCACCACCACGAAACGGTTGACGTAGGCGCCGGCGTGGCATTGCGACGCGATCAGTCCGGCCTGCTTGGAATGGCCCGCGTACATCTGTTTGATCGCGACCGTGAGCCACAGCCGGCTGCCGCCCGCGGCATGCGACCAAACGCCTTTCACTTCGGGAACGCCCGCGGCCTCGAGCTGGTTCCATACCGCGCCCGACCGATAAGAGCCGCGATAAAACGAATCATCGTCCGGCGGAATGCCGGGAATCGCGCCAAGCAGAATCGGGTTGTTGCGGTACATCATTGTTTCAACGTGGATCGCAGGCTCTTTTTTCAAGCCGCCGGCGTAGTAGCCGGTCCACTCGCCGAGCGGGCCTTCGTCGATGCGATCGTTAGGATGGATAAACCCCTCGAAGGCGATCTCGGCGTGCGCCGGTATCGGCAGGCCGGTCTTCGGCCCCAGGATCACCTGCACCGGTTCGCCGATGAGTCCGCCAGCCGCGTCGTATTCGTTCTTGCCATGCGGGATTTCGAGGCCCGCGATCATGAACAGCGCCGGATGCATGCCGCACACCACCGCGACCGGACAGGGTTGGCCGCGCTGGTGATATTTTTTTTGGATCATGTCGCCGTGCTTGCCCTTGGAGCACA